>QMZU01000010.1 GCA_003663345.1 Candidatus Aenigmatarchaeota archaeon
ATTTAATGCTTCTCCTATTTATAACTATTGTGTTGTGTTTAACTTTAAGTGTATATTAAACAGATCCTCAATATAGAATTAGCAAGTAATTTCAAATAGTTTTTTAAGATTTAAGTAATGTTCAATTTCATATTTTCTATCTTTATAGATAGTAAATTCTATCTGGTGGTAATCCTAACCTTAATAAGTCTCTAACTATTGTGTTATACATTACTTTATTCATTGCTTTACGTATTATGT
The DNA here is from genome assembly GCA_003663345.1 of Candidatus Aenigmatarchaeota archaeon. Lineage (GTDB taxonomy): Archaea > Aenigmatarchaeota > Aenigmatarchaeia > PWEA01 > B50-G16 > B50-G16. Next base: position 241 of record QMZU01000010.1, read on the forward strand.
ACATCTTTATCAACTTTCCAGCAATTATTCCTCTTGGTGTTGTATCACCATTTATTCTTTTCAAAAATGCAAAGTAGCCTAAGAGAGACATTACTGTTCTTGGAATAATTAAACTTTCACTCTTAATAATTTCATATAGTCTTTTCTTTAACTTTTCAGCACTAATTTTTTCACATTCAAGTCTCGATATAATACTATATGCAATATTGAGTTCATATAGATCCATCATCTTAATAAGTTCTTGAATCTTTTGAACAATAGATAATGGTGTAAGTACTTTCCTAACTCTCTTACATGGTTTCTTAAAGTATTCAAACTTTTTCTTCAAGTTTGAATATATTCTCTTAGCTATTAACTGTATAGTATTTATTATTTCTCTTGGAGCTCTAGCTCTTAACTTAACTTTTCTCAACTTTGATGTAGCAGTTACTTCAGACGTAAATTCACTATAAACTACTTTATCATATCTTACAATGTGGAAAATTATAAAGTCATGTTTACCTGTACCTTTAGCTTTCTTATAAAGTACTTGAATCTTATTTTGTAAATATCTAATAACTATAACAATACCTCTATACGGAAGTAACCAAACAATTTGTTTCAAATAATCTTTAGTCTTTCTCATAACATAGAAGACAGCTTCATTTCTATATTTAGAGTGAAGCTCCACTTTATACCACTCATAAGGTTTTCTAGGAAGTTCAAAAAGTAACTTAAGATCATTTCCCACTAATTCCTTCAACTTCTTACGGTAATATGTTTCTAAAAGCACTTACTTATATTTTAAATTAAATGAAATATAAATCTTAATTATGCTAGTAAATTCATTAGAAGTAAAAACTTTTAATAATAGTTATTTGAAGATATCATTATGAATTTTCAAGTACTAAAGAAGATTCTTCAAGAAGAGTCAAGAAAATTCTGTTGGGGTTTAATTCTCTTTGCTAGAGATGAACTTAGAAGAGAAGTAATTGCTAAGAAACCTAAACTATTGCTTGATATTGGGTGTCACAATAGGCTTCTTGAAGCTACTGTTAAGGAATGGTTAAAAACTATTAAACATAGAGTTGAAACTGTAGGTATAGATGTTGTTAAGTATGAAGTGAAACCTGAAGTGATGTGTGATGGTGGATTATTACCATTTAGAAATAATGTTTTTGACTTCATAACAATAGTTGAAACACTTGAACATATTCCAGATTATGTAAATTGTTTAAGAGAATGTTACAGAGTCTTAAAGAAGAATGGAATATTATTTATACAATCAGTATTATGTACAAGTCCAAATGCTTATGAAGGTGATGAATCTCATTTTCATGTACTACATGTAAATACATTATCAAGACTTCTAGAGTGGTTAAAAATGAAGATAAAAAAGAGAGGAATTATAAAAAATACATTCTACTTATTTGCAATTAAACCATAAATACTAATATACAGTTAGTCTTATCTTTACATTATTTAAGTACTGTAAAGGTAATACTTCATTTATCTTTCTCACAGCTCCACATACTGGTGAACCATAGTATGAACATTTACATGGAACATTCAATTCTGGATGTCTCCAAAAATCAACAAAAGGTTTATCAACAAGAGGTGGAATACACAAGTTTGTTAATCCATGTTTAACTTCATAAGGTTCTTTACATTGACCATACTTTAACATTTCTGCTACTCTATGAATACTTGATACTACAAGTTTAATGACTTTTCTATATGCTCTTTTTCTAATTACTGACTGTGTTACATTTTCATTCTTTAACTTAGCTCTATTACTATAATAATCTAGAAATCTATGAAGGTAAAGACTATAAACACTCTTACCCATATTTAACCTTTGAGCATACAGGTAAAGCTGTGATTTAATGAATGGATCAAACTTTTTACTATCTGGATCACCTTTTCTTTGAGCTTTAATAATAACCTTAACTTCTCCTGTCTCTGGATCATTAATTATTTTTCTAGTTACTGACCAGCCTAGATATGTTAGTAATTTTGATTTTGTTGGAAATCTAGTGACATCTTTAACTTTAGATAAGATTATTCCCCACGTTACTGCTCCAAAACCTTCAAGTCTTGAAATATAGTATCTATAAAGTGGTTCTTTAGAAACAATCATTGAGATTATTGACTCATCAACATCTTTTCTCTGTTCATACTCTAGATACTTCTCAAGATAATCACTAACAATCCTTTGAGCAGGTCTTGGAAGCTTAAATACTACATCAGGTTTTTCAATAATAAACTTAATTATCTTTCTTGGTAATTCTTCCCCTTCACCAGTACCTTTTAATTTTTCAACAATACTATATCTCTTCAATATGTGAAATATCTTTAATGCATATCTTCTAGCTTCAACAGATGAATTAACAAAATCATTAACCCAATCTCTTAATACGTTTAACATATTTTCATTCCACTCACTCTTGAATATTTCATACTCTAGAGATTTAATATCATATTTTGTCTTTGTAATTATATCTACAATTACGTCTTTCATTGATTTTTTCTTACTTGACCTTCGTGGCATAGTAGAATATATTTTAAAAGATTTATATTAGTTAATTATCTCTCAATTGAAGGGAAGACAATTCTTGCTTTATTGTTTTCAATAGCTATAAGACCTAAACCCATGTTTGAGACATAATTTAAAACTAATCTATTTGAAAGTAGTGAATTCATAATAACGTCATAAGACTTGTTAATTACACCATAAATAAGGTTTGCAAATTTTCTTCTAACAATTAGTTGTATAATCAACTTATCTAAATCATGTTCTTTTAATTCAATAATTAGTAATTTTCTAGTATTTCTACTTGAACGATAAATAATAGCTACATCACATTCAACATTTTTTCCTTGATATTCAATATATGCATGGTGAATTATTTTTTCCTCTTTTATGTTATGTATTTTTTTGATTAAAGGATAAGCTATAGGAAATAGATAGTCTTCAATATACCATTTTTCCTTCTTTCCCTTCTTTATCTTTACTTTCAATCTAGACCCCTAGATATTTACGTATCCATGAAAAGACTTCTACAGGTCTCTTAGGTAAATCTATTGTATTTGAAATAACTAATGCATCTCTTACATGTAGATGTTGTTTATGACCCTCAATCTCAATTGATTCAAAATCGCTACTAAAACCGTGATCTGAAAGTACTAGAAAATATTTTGGTTTAGCTAGCTCAATCAAGTGTCTAGCAAATCTAAATGCCATGTTATACCATCTGAATGCTTCATCAAGATTTTCTTTAGAACCTAGTGTTGGAAAGAAGAGATGATGTGCTTGATCAGGAATAGGATACCAAGTAATGTAGAGATCCCAATCTGAAGTTATATTTCTGACATTTATTGCATGTAGAACCTCTACCCAAAATTGAAAGTTATCTTTAGGTGGCAGAAAGAGATTAGCTAAAGGTATGTCTCTAACTTCAACATTAACAAATAGTGGTGGATACTTAACAGGAACATTAACTAGCTTTACAATTAAATTTTTCTCTCTAGCAAGATCCCAAATATATTTTCCTCTATATGATCCTGCAATCTCTGTTGGAATACCAATGAATTTGAAACCTTTTACACCATGTTCATTTGAGTATTTACCTGTAAAGAAGTTATGCAAAATGCAAGGTGTTATTGGTATATCATCTACATACATCATTCCTCTATGGTATTTATGCATTAGATCTTTAACATTATCCATATACCATAAAAACAAGTTACAAAAAACAAAAGAAGCTCCATCAAGAATTATAACAAGTACTTTGTGGCTCACATAGTAATTAATTAAAACTTTCAATATAAATTTTAACAAACATCATTGATTACAATGACTTTTCCGATAATGAATATACAGTTCAAAAATTGTGTCAAAAATTTTATTACACTTTTTACATCTAAAGAAAAATCTTGGATTATATATATTATCTATTAAAACTTCACCAATAGATTCCATATCTATCATACAGTAAACTTTCTTCTCCCTTTCATCATTGCTACTCTAATTGCTCTTTCAATCTTTATAGCTCTAATAATTTCATCAATAGCTTTGTTCACATTTTCTTCATCAAGAAATTGTGAAAAAATTTCTTTTAAATCATTCACACACTCATCAATTTCTTTATCACCAGCAATTGTTGATTCTATAATTACATTTATCATTGAAATTAAGTTAATTCTTTCAATACCCCTAATCTCGTTAGGAATATACTTGTTAACTATTGATGTAATATTTTGAGGTCTAGGAATCATGTTCTCCACTAATTTTTGTAGTAAAATTAATAAAAACTTTTTTTACTACTCTTTAATGTACTTATCAAGAACTTGCTTTAACATCTTTCCAATACTTTCCCATGTATATCTGCTTTTTATCTTATTCCAATATTCTTTAACTTTTGCTTTATATTCATCTAAATTTTCTATAACATCTTTCAATTTATCTATAGCTTTCTCAACATCTAACTCATAACCATAACCACAATGAATGTGAAGTAAAGGATTAGCTTCTGGAAATACCTTAACTCTTCTAGCATAAGGTACTAATAAAAAGTCTGGTAGAAAGTCAGTCCATGACCCCTTATTACATGCAATGCATGGTAATCCTCTAGAAATAGCTTCAAGAAAGTTTTTCTCAAATCCCCCACCTGTTGAGAAGCCTAAATATATATCGCATGAATCGTATAGATCAACAAGTTCTTGCTCACTAAACCATTGTGTTGTCCATAATGTTCTTAATTGTGAAAGTAGTTTGAAGTCTCCACCACCTGCAAAACCTACTTTCAATACTAGATAAACATTGTTATACATTTTCTGTATCTCATTTGCTACTTGATAAACAAGATGTGCCCCTTTCCTTCTACCTGAATGTATCAAGAAGAATAGTAGATATATTGCTTTTTCTCTCTTCTTTTTTTCTCTCAATTCCTTAATGAATGGTGTAACTGCTGGTCTAGGTGGTTTAAAGTAATGTTCAGATAATCCATGAGGTACAACATATACAGGAATCTTTACTCCTGATCTTAAATATGCTTCCTTACTAAAGTTTGAGGGAACAATTATTGCATCAAGGTAATGAACAAGATTAACTGCTCTTTTTGAAATCATGTCACTATCAGCTACATCAATACCTATCTTTGTCTCAAATTTATCAATAATATTTACAAAATATTGAGAGTAACGTGTAGCAATAAAGAAATATGGATGAATTATCAAATGTATCTTTCCATAAACATCAATAGATCCAAAAGCTAACTCATCAATTTCATAAACTCTATAGTATTTCTTTAATTCTTGAACATGATAATTACCAATTAATGTGAACGATACCTTATGCCAAAGAGGATATACATACCAGACAATAGGTCTATACCATTGATAACCCCTTACTTTATATACAGATGGTGTTATTAAATGTTCATGAACACTTCTACTCATACATATACTCTACTCATCTTAATATTTTAATTTTTTCCTTACTCTATAAGTTCAAATAGGCAAAATACATTAACATCTTCTGTTGATTTTACATATACCTTTCTTGGATCTTCAACTTTTAACTCTAACTCATCACCTTCAAATAATGGAAAATCTTGTGATGTAGAATTACCAACATATAATACAGCTGTAGTTACTTTAGGCATTTTTAATAATATTCTCTTTACGTGAAGTTCATCAGCATATAGAGGCATTGGTGAAGTTGAAACTGCAAGTCTAAGAGACTTAACACCAATAGCAGGTTTTACATACTTTCTAATTTCACATAAGTAAGTTTGTATTAATGATATGTCTTGCTTAGCCTCATCAATAAATGCATATAGTTGTATAGGGTCAAAATCTTTTAAAACTCTCTTTCCCTGTACATATACATTATTATCAAAATATCCAAGTTCTGAATATATACTACTTGTCCTTACTTCTTTCTCAAATTCTCCACTTTCTGCTTGTACATTTTTTGAAGATACATAGTAGTCAAATAAACCATAATCTGAAGATAAAGTTTCAGTCTCAACTGACTTATCAAAACTTCCCCTAGAAGCATATACATTAATTGTCTGAACATAATAATCAAACAATCCATAGTTAGAGTCTAAAACATTTGTCTCAACATGTTCATCAAAATATCCAAACAATGCATAAATTGAATGAAATCTCTTATCTGAACTACCAATATCGAAAACACCATCTTCTGTAGGAATTAAATCTTGACCTTGAAAAGGTACACCATACCAATAGAAAAAGTCTAAACCTTCAGCTACCCCCTGAAACCACCTCAAAGGTAAAACAATATATCCTGTAGGTTTAAATACACCAAATACACTCATTTCTTTTCTAGTAATTTATTAGTTTGTAATTTTTTTCTATTTTTCTACTCTTTAATTTTTCCTAAATAATATGAACCTAACATTAATGTAAAGATTGATACAAAACATATTAATAATGATAATGTATAGAAGAAATCAAACCCTGCTGTCCAGTTTTTATAATCCCAACATATAACAAAGAATGGACTACACCATTTATATGTTTTAGCTTCATCTTCATCTATGAAAGAGGCATTATAGTTCATTAAGTCCCATGAAGCCCAAGCAATAAGAATTAATGAACCAAAAATACCAATTATTCCACCAACAACTAATAATAATGCACATACTTCTTTCTTAATTAATTCCATAATTTAGTAACTATTTATAAAAAATTTAAATTTTTATGAAATTAGTAAACAGCATATCTTCTACGTCTTAATTTAGCTGTTCTCTTAATGAACATTATGTGTTCATCTCTTAATCCATAACCTCTAAGGAAGTTTAGTTCTCTTTCAAGTTCATCATCACTAAGTACACCTCTTGCATAGGACATTATTAGTTCAGTAATGTATCTATCTCTCCATCTTCTTACTGATCTAATTCTTGCAAACTCTTTCCATAACTTCTTTAACGTTTCTTTTGTTTCTCTAGGTATTTCTGCGTCTTTCAGTAACTCTTCAATTCTTGACATTAGTATATCTAGAGCTTCCTTAACGTCTTCATACATATATGATAGTCTTGTAAATGATGGTACAACTCTTCTAAGAACTTCAATGTTCCTTCTCAATAATGAGTTCTTAATTATTAATTCATATTCTTCCTTTGTAAGTCCAAATCCAAGAAGAGGTTCAATTTCCTTTCTCAACTTATCTAGATCCATTCCCGCAATTATAAATAATGTCATAGTTGATGTTAACGTTCTCCTAACCTCATCATATAGTGGTCTTCTTAATGCGTAGAGTCTCCAAACATTTATCCACTCTTCAGGTACTCTTCTCTGTTTCATAACGTTCTCAAATAATACCCATGCTTCAGGTACATACTCTAGAATTGTTATGAACATTGCTGGTGTTGGAATATATTGTCTTTGCTCTTCTCTCATCTCGTAATATTGTCTCCTAATTTCAGCTACTCTCTTTATGAACTGTAATTCTTTCTCTGTATATCCAAAATTTTCAAGCTGTTTTAGTGCTTTGCTAAATTCTTCAATACTTATGAGACCTCTTGCGTATGATGAGATAAGTGTTGACTTGTATAGCTTGATCTCATCAATTAATGGTTTAATCTCTATATATGTTTTCCAAATAGGTCTCCACTCAATAGGTACTCTTCTTGCTTCAAAAACATGATTAACAAACTTTACTGCAATAGGGACAACTTCAACAATTGTAGCTAACTGCATAGGTGTTGGTATATATTCTCTACCTTCAATTCTCTCTTCATAATATTTTCTCCTTACTTCAGCAATTTTCTTAATAATTTCAATTTCCTTATCAGTCCAGCCAAAAGCTTTCAAGAAACCTAATGCAGATGTGAATTCTGCCTCAGAAATTACACCTCTTGCGTATGCAGTAATTAATGCTGTTCTATACATTCTAAGTTCATCAACTAAAGGTTTAACAGTAACGTATTTTCTCCACATATCTCTATGATGAGGTGGAACACCTCTCAGTTCCATGATTTCATCAATAAACTTTGAAGCTTCAGGCACAACTTCAGAAATAGTAGCTATCTGTGTAACAGTAGGTATATATCCCCTAACTTCATATTCAATTAATGCTTCAGCAATTGATTGTTCAATACCTAACTCTAATAACATCTTTAATGCCTCTTCTTTCTTAATAATCATTCTTGCTAGCTTTCTCAAAATAGCTCTCACAGTAATTTCACGTTCAGCTACTTCAGTAATCTTATGAGCAATAAATAGTAAAGTCTCTTTTTCTTTGTCTGTTAATTTTGCTCTCTTAACTATTTCACCAATAAAGTTCTCAACTTCAGCCTTAGAAATGTATCCACGCATTAATCTATAATAAACATTCCACATAATTCTAGATAACCAATACCTTAATCTTCTGTATGTATATACATCTTTATATCTCTCAATTATCTTAGTGTAAACATTGTAATACTTCATGTCTAGAGTCAATTTTGGAAGTCTTTCTTCAGGTAGCCCAGTTATTTCTTTAATCTCGCTCTTAAAGAATGAGTCATTAATATCATTAATTACTGACTTCATTACGTTTATGTATTCTTCAATTTTTATTATATTCTCAAGAGCAGAATATAATGATTCTCTATGTGCATCTCTCATAATGTCTATAGCTCTATCCATGACTGCTCTTAACTGTAGTAACTTCCTTTCACCTTCTAAGAACTTTACAGGAAGATCAACAGTATCTGTAACAAATCTTAAATTTGTAGAATCCCACTTTAAGATGGTAAACTTTAATCTAAAGAACTCTTTCATTAATGAATCCATAGTTGTTCTTTCCCAGAAACCTTCCTTGTACAAATTAATGATTCCAGTCCTTAAAAGTGTTCTTTCCTCTGCATAGGCATTCCACATCTCAGCAAGTGTAACAAACGGTATCCATTCAGGGTGCATTCCTCTAGCTATGTTTATTCTAGCTAGCATTAATGCGTCAAAAGATTCACCAACAGTAGCACCTTCCCAACCTGCTTTTGCAATAGCCTTCATAATTGTAGGTGCTAAATTATTAACTGTCTCTCTACCGAGACCTGAAAAGATACCCCACTTCCACATCCATCTAGCGTCAATTCTTGTAGGTATATCTGCCATTAAGTCCATAATGATAGCTCTATCTGAAGTATATTCACCACCAACATCACTAGGACTTACCCATGAAGCAAAGAAGTAATCATGCCACCTTAGATACTTTCTAAGTGCTGAAAACAATACCTTACCCTCAATGTTTAAGTCTCTTGGTGCTTTAAAACTATAACCAATCTTGAAGTCTTTCATCATTGACTCTTCAACACTGTCAAGCGAAATTTGAGCTTCAGTTACCCATAACATACCTGCAAGACCTCTGCATGTAAATTCCCACAACTTTTCTGGACTTGGATATCTATAATGTAGTAAGTAATACATAAATGCAATGTCAGGTAAGTAACCCCTCATAGCAATTATTCTTGCAAAATCAACAGGAGAGTAGAAGATATCTCTAATCATCATTCTAACAAGTTCCGAATGTGTAGGTAAATCATAAACCCAAGATACTGGATAGAAACGTTTTTGTCCAAATCTATCAAGAACTTCTATTCTATGTTCTTTAATTTCAGTAATAATTTTCTTATAGAGATCTGTCTCTACAAATGAAGCAAAGAGATCAACATTATAGTCACTAAAACCTCTAAGTTTCAATATCCATCTATAATGTTCAAATATTTCTGTAGCCTTATTTGTTGGTAAGAATCTTCTAACAAGTTCCTTACCTTCAGTCAATGTTGGTAATGCTACAGGTAATACATTTCTTAACGGCGGAACATTTGGTAAAATTGAAAATGCAAAGAATAATCTTGCAATAGGTTCAAATAAGTGAATTGCAAAGCCTAGAACAAAAGCGTCTCTAAACAATCCAGCAATGTGTTCAAATGTCTTAATAATTGTCTTAAATACTTGAGCAGGTCTTAAATGAACTCTTGCACTTGCACCAATACCAAATGGTCTCAAATCAACTTCTTTTTCGATTGGTGGTACAACTTTCAAAGCTTCCTCAATAGCTGTTGGTAACAATACAAGTGGAGCAAGAACTCTCAATATTGGTACTAAAATTCTTACCATAAACGTTACTTCACCTACAGGTTCATGTTTTGCAAGTTTTTCAGCAAGATCACTTACCTCTTCCCAAGCCTTTCTTGAAGCTTCAGGTGACTTAACAATTAATAAATCTAGAAATGGAAGAGCTAACTTATTCATGAAGAGACCCATGAAAAATTCACCAGTAGCCCTAATTCTATCTATCATACCTTCAACAAAACCTTTCAAAATATCTAGAATAGAAAATACAAATCTAAATATAGGATCAATAAGTGGTTTAAATCCTCCCGATAAACCATCAAGTACAGTTCTAATTGTAGCTGAAATATTCATTGAGAAAAGATTAGTAAATAAACCAAAAATAACATTAAGAAAACCTAGCGGGTTAGTAATTGCCATGAATATATATTCCCACAAGTTTCTCAACAATGGTGCTAACTTACTTAAAAATTCTCTTACAGGTTCTGGAAGTTTCTCCCAAACCCAATCAATAAAGTCTTTAAATGCTTCAATCAATGGTTTCCATACTCTTTCCTTCAAGAAACCTATAGGATCTTTAAAGAAGTCTCTCAAATAATCATACCAATTCGTTAAGAAATCACCAAATTTTGTAATAATATCTTTTAACCAATCAGGTAATACTTCCCAGAATCTTTCAAATAGTTTAGCAATATTTTCAGGTACTAGACCTCTAAAGAAATCAATTATATATTTCCATGCTTCTGACAAGTTCTTTAATAACCAATTGAAGAATTGAGATACAGGTTCAAAAATAGCTTTCAATCCTTCACTTAAAGATCCAAATAATGGTGAAATAACATCTCTTAACTTGTCAAAAGTTAAACCTTTAAGTGACAAGTTAATATCACTTAAATTCTTAACAACATCTTTACTAAATGTGTCAAACAATTTTGCAAAGAATTCAAATAATGATCTAAATATGTTAGTAGTTTTTAGAAGCTCTATAAAGTTCTTTATTAAATCTACAAAGTAGTTCCTAATATCAATTAGTGGATTAACAAAACCAAAGAAGGCTGATGATAAACCTGTAATA
>QMZU01000011.1 GCA_003663345.1 Candidatus Aenigmatarchaeota archaeon
CTCGTTGCCCTTTATGTCGGCGAAGAACTCTTTGCAAAAGCCGTCGAAGCCCAGATCCTCGGCGAGCTTCTTCACCTCTTCCGGAGAGACTGCGACGCCCGTCCTGCGACGCAACTCCTCAGCCTTCTGCGCCATCAGGACGGAACGCCACCTCGCCGCCGCCCTTTTCACACGCTCCCAGTCCTCGTCGGGCTTTATCCAAGAGGGCACCCCGTGGACGCGCTTCGTGATCACGACGCGGTCGCCGTCGACTCCGACGTTCATGTACTCGCAGAGCAACGCACGCTTGAGCGCCGCGAGCAGCGGCTCGTCAATCAGCGAGGCGTCGACGCACCTCACGACGACCTCACCGTTCGCCACCTCGATCTCGTCAACACGCCGACTGATGATGGCGCTCACCGCCGCGTTCATCACGGCGTCCGCCTTCTTCGTCTGGAACGGTAGCTCGTACCTGCGCAGAAGCACTATCGACTCAACGGTGTTCAAGCCCGCCGCCTTCAGAGCCTGCGCGGTCCTCTTGTCGTATATTTCATCTACCTCCATACGCATCCCCCAAATCAGCGGCTCTCGATCCTCCGCAGCACCTCGTCGACGTGCTCGTCGGCGTACCGTTTAGCAATCTCGGCTGCAGTCCTCGAATCGTAGCCGCGACGCAGCAGCTCCTCGAACTTCCTCTTTGCCAGACGATACCAGACGCCGCTGCGGACATCCTCCTCGGTCAGCCGCGAGGTGAAGGGCGTCGTTTCTTCGAGGCGGCGACGCTCCTCCTCCGACATCCTGAAGAAGCCCCTCTCTTCCAAAAACTTCAGCGCTCTTTTCGTATCAAGAGACAACAACCTGCTCTTCATGATCTCAGCACCTCTTTTAATCTATCTCTCAGCGGGAGCAGACAGTACGCAAGGACGACCTTCATGTCACCCTCGCGTTTTGCATCTAACAGGCGAGGCAAAACCTCCGCGTAGATGTATTCGTCTCCTAGAAGCTCCCCCTCAACCTCTCTCACCAGCCATTTGTCGCTTCCAGCGACCCAGAGCTGGTACGCCACGAAGTTGCCGGTCTGGTGTTCGGCGCCCCAGCACGCGTCGATCCACGCAACCTTCGGAAGCCTGCCGCGCAGCAGGAGCGTGTCCGTCAGCCGAGCCCAGCGCTCGCCCCCGTAGAACGGGTGCCAGCCCACGCAGTCGCACGCCTGCGGGGTGATCTCGAAGATGAGCTTCGCCCGCCTGAGAAAAGTCTCAGGGCGCGAGAACGCCGAGAAGTGCTCCTCCAGCTTCATGCAGAAGTCGAGAACCTCGCTTTCGGCTTCTGTCGAAGTTTTACGGTCTTCCCAGACTGCCTCAACATCGGGCTTCACGAGCTCTCTCTCAACCGCCAGCGTTATAAACCGCTCGATCATCCACGCGAGCGCTCGCTGCTCGCCGTACGGAAGCTCAGGATAAGCGTTCCTGACCGCACGCATAGCGTACATCCTCAGCTTCTCAGGGTTCCCCTTCACCAGTAGTTCATGGAAAATGGCGACCTCGGAAGTGCCCGGATCCCTCGGCAGACCATCGGCGCGCGGCGGCGCCGCGCAGAACGCAAAGTGCATGTCCCAAAGCTCCTCACCCACGATGAAGACGCCGAAGTCGTAGAACGCCGTGTAGAGGTCGTCGACGACCATTCTGTAAATGTCTGTAAATTCCTCCACGCCCTTCACGTCGACGAGGTAGTTCAGCCCGTAGAACAGCGAGCAGTACTCGATGGGGCGCGTCACAACGTTTATGAAGTGGTCGACCCGCCTCGGCAGCTCCATGAACATCGGCAACTCCGCAAACCTCTCCTCCCTCGCGAGCAGCGACCTTATCAGCCCTGGCAGCCTGATCCTAATCCTCATCGAGAAAAAATAGGAAGTGGGAAAATTAACGCTTTTCGCCTTCTGAAACAGTTACAATTTAGATAGGCGTTCATACATCTAGTTGAGCGCTCGTAAGTATCTTAGTCCCAGCACCAGCGCGGATGCGGTGTGCACATCCATTCCTAGGTTGTGGTGTATCACATTTGCGATTTTCGAGCAGTACGCCGCACTCACCTGTTTGAACTCTCCTCCTCTCTTTCTCACCATCACCTCCGCATGAGATAGCAGCTCCCTCAGCGCAAACCTTGATAGTTTTCTGTTTCCCGTCTTGCTGCCCGTATCCTTCTTATTTTTCCTGCTCAGCCGCTCGAACACAAACGTCTTTGCTCCGTGCGCCGCCGCATAGTCTATCAGTTCCGCCAGCGCTTTCAACCTCGTGTCTCTCGCCTTTTCCTTGGGATAACCTGGACTGTTCACTTCTGGGAAATGATGGTTTCTCACCTCTATGAGTTCTCCGTTTTTCCTCAGCAATACGCAGTTTATCCTGTCCGAATTGATGTCGAAGGAGGCGATGTGCTCTGCATCCTCCCGAACTTTCTCTTTTTCTCCAACCCTCGCATACAGCTCCATCGGGACGCTCAGGTACACATAGTATTTGCCATCTCTCAGGGAGATGCCAGCCGAGTAGCTGTAATTCTTCAGTTCTTTCAATATCGGCAAGTACTTCTTCGATGTTTTTATTTTCCCTTCTATCCACTCATGCTTCCCGTCCGCCCGTGGTATCTTTATTCTTATCCGTTCTCCATCTATCTGGATGTTTCTGTTTCCGTTTTCCCTCTTCGCCCCCTTTCCTACGCTGAACAGCAAGGGTTTCCGCAACTTCAGGTGCTCCTGATTCGCATATAACAACGCTCTTTTGTACGCCGAGTCGCAGTAGTGCGCATTTGGTATCGTCCAGTACAGAGCCTTCCTTATTTCTTCCTCCGCCACACCCTTCTTTATCATGTGATGAGCCTTCTCAACGGCTTCCCTGAACAGCCGCATCGTGTACAGCAGCTTCGCCCGCTCCAGCGCTCCCAGCTCCAGCTTTCCTTTTATCGTCGCTCTTCCCTCTTCTCTAGCCATTCCTTCACAGCCTCCTCGAAGTATCGAGAAAGGTCGCCCTTCTTCCCCCCAAGCTCAGCCACCTTCACCCTAAACCGACGCTCCACCTCGTCGCTCAACCGCACCCTTATCCAGCCCATGATATACAATGGGGCAAAAGTATTTAAATACTTATGCCTAACAAGTTGTGAAGAGGGCGATGAGGGGAGAGCCCGATGAACTGGCGTGCGGCGGGATGTCGCCGAACTCGTGGCGAGCAGCGCCCTCATGAGAAAACAGAGAAAAGCTGCGAGGTAAGGCGGCACCCGCTAAGACCGGGGGATGAAAGCCTACGTGGGTTTACCTAAGCCTACGTGGGTTGAACCCCGCATTTCTTTGATCTTACTGCCATAGAAGGTCACCGTGACGTTTTCCTTCGGTCTGATGATCAGATTTCCGAAGATGTCGCGGTGCACCGACGCCTCGCCGCGGACGTGCACTAACTTCTCGATGTCGCCATCGACGACCTTGTAGACTGTCAGGCACGGCTCCGTGACGACTCCTGGCCCTGGAAAGACTGCGTGTGCCGCCACCGCCAATGTCGCTGCGAGCAACAACGCGATCGGGATGGCTAAATATCGGCGCCTCATTTCGACCCCCCAACCTTTTAAACAAGTTGGAAAAATAAGAGAGATGATGCAGCCGATGATCTTTTATTTCGGCTGGCTGCTGATCGCAATATCCGGGGTTGGAAGCCTGACGAGTGCGTATATGGAATGGAAAAAGCGTGAGCCTATTTACATGGTGCTCATGAAGATATTCTCACTGCTTCTGGGCGTCGGCGGCGTCCTCGTGGGTCTCGGCGGCGTCTCCTAGACGAACTCTGGCGACTCCGCCCTGAAGCTCTCGACGATCTTGCGGTTTTTCACGGCGGTCATCACGGCGTCGACGATCATGGCGTCGATGAGCCGCGGCGTCGCGAACTTCGCAGGAAACTCGTAGATCGCATCAATGGTGCCCGTCAGACTGTTGTACACGAGCTTCGCGCCGCAAACGTCGTTGTTATACTCGTTGATTTTTTCGAGGAGCGACGGGAGCGGCGACGCATCCTCCACAACCAACGCACGCAGCACGATCCACCCGCGAAGCTGGTTGTTGTACGCAACCTGCACGGGCACCACCGTGTCGTCGTTCATCTTGAAAATGAGGGCATAAGCGAGCTCGCCAACGCGCATGAACTTGAGCTTCGTCGTCGCCGCCCACTCCTCAAGCACGTCCTTTTCCTCTTCCTTCTTTTTCCTTCTCCCGAACATCACGGAAAATCACACCTCCCGCCTGAAGTCACTTTCGGAAGAGGACATCCAAGCCCAGCTCTTCGAGCAGGCTCTGCCCCGCCGCACCTTCGCCGCTCTCGGGAGCCTCGCCGCCGCCGAGCCGCAGAACATCGAGGCGGCGACGCAACGCCGCTAGCTCCCGAAACTCGGCTTCGAGCTGCGCCAGCGCTGCCGAAATTATCTCGACATCGCCCCCGCTCGGAAGAAATCCTCGGTGAGAATCGTCGTAAACCAGCAACCTGCAAACAGCATAGGTCTTGGATTCCTTCTTCCTCTCCGTGAAGCTTATCCAATCCGCCTCGACCTTGATGTGCGTGCTGAGCTCTTTGCCGACAGCTTCGAGCGTCCTGCTCAACGCCTCTCTGACAACAGCTTCTGGTAGGTGGTACGTCTCAACCTCGAATTCGAAGATTTCTCCAACCTTTTTCATGTCCATCTTTTCACCCCCAAAAAAAGAAAAGGGAAAGTCAAACGGTTCTAGATGGGCTATCCGTGACCTGATACATTATGTACCTTTGTCCGCAGCGGGGGCACCTGTACAGCGTCCAGCTGCCCCAGAACAGCTCACCATCTCGCTCTTTTCTGATGTAAGCGCAAACGAAGGCGTCGCTGCAGCAGAGCGGCAGCTCGTTGATGTCATACACTACTTGCGCATTGTATTTTTCTGCGAGCTTTCTTGCGTCGTGCTCTGCTATTTCTCTTACAGTCGTCATCTCTTCACCCCCCACCCCCTGTTCACTCATCGGAACGCTCCCCGAGGGCGGGAGCGCCCCTCAATCCCGCAGCGGTCTGATTTTCTCGAAAAATAGGGAAAGGAGGTCTAATCGTCTGGAAGATCTCTAAGCAGCCCTAGTTTTCGCCAGCGCTCCGCTGATAAAACCGGACTGCCGTAATAATATGGCACGGGCTGAAATCTCTCGCATTTCATCTTCTGCGCACTGAAAGATTCTCTAACTTTGCACTCGTGAAAGAAGAGACACTTCCAGCAGTCTTCTCCTGCCGTTCCTACCATTTTCTCACCCCCACCCTCCTTTTCGCTCATCACCTGTCCAGCGGGGGCGCTGGATGGGATCGATTCCGTTGCGGTCTGATTAAAAAATTAAAGAGTTATGGGTTTGGGAAGAGGACGGCAATAAGCGTAGTTGCCGCACGGAATGAACACTATTTTGTGGCTGAGTATTTTCGATGTGTTCTTTCTTTCGTCGTATTCGATGAGCATCTCTTCGTAAGCAGCAGCGTAGTCTAGATTTGAAATTTTGCTGTCAAGCTTTTCTCTGCGTGCTCGCATGAGTACTACATACTTGTTGTGTCTCTGTTTGTTTATGTGCTCAACGAAGTCATAGTACGTGAAAAGCAGCTCGCCGCATTCTCTGCACTCCGCCCAGTTGAAGTGCTCTTCATACGGACGCGGTTTTATAATACCCTCCACTTTTCTCACCTCCTACCTCCTGTTTGCGCTCCCGCCTCGCCGGGGGCGCGGGGCTTTCATTGCGGACGGGCGCCGCCAGAGTTGCACCGGCTCCTGGCTGAAACTTCACGGTTGCACTTTTCGCATGCGTAGGTGCAGTAGGCGCAGAATGGCACCATCTCAACCCCGCATATCGGGCACACCGTGATCGGCGGCAGGGCACCATCTTCTTGCTCGTTTCCGCACTTCGGGCAGAATGCCCACGTTATTGGACGACCGCAGCAACTACACCTCTCCATCTCATCTACCTCCTCAAAATATGAGGTATTTGAGTTCGCTGAAGAGCTCGTAGACGCTTTCGTGGTCGAAGAACGCAGGATTGCGGCGTGCCCGCTGAATTGCGGTTTCTTCTGCGTAGTTGAGCGTGTCGCTGTCAAGTCCGTGCAGCTCGATATAATTGTACAAGTCTGTGAGAGTCTCTGCGTTGCAGCGCTTCTTGAGCTCGTCTACGAAAAGTTTCAGCAGGTATACAGCGTCTTCCGCTATATCTGCGTTCTCGTACAGCAACTTCAGCAGGTCTGCGTCGAGCGTTTTGTCGTTCCCGAGGACATCGCTGAGGAACTTCAGAACATTGTAGAACGCTTCTGCCTCTCTCTCGCCGCTGAAGACTAGTTCATAAACATCGTCGGTGTGCTCGTCTTCAACGAAAACGCTCTTGTCAACGTGCAGCACCCGCTGGAACCAGTCTGGGTTGGCTTTGCAGAAATCGAAGTAACTGCTGTACTTGTCCAGCATTTTTTCAAACTCCTTGTAGCTTATCTTCTTCATGCTCATCACCCCCAAAGGAAAAAATAGGTTATTCCTCGTCCTCGTAAACCCTGAAGTCGAAGCGTTCGAGCAGGCAGTCCTCGCCCTTATCCGCGAGCTCCACCGCAAGCTCGCGAGCTTCTTCCTCGTCCTCCGCAAAAACCTCAACCTCACGCTCCTCAAGCCAGCGGACAAGATATTTTTTCATGACACACCCCCAAGGAAAAAATCAAAACACGAACGCCACGTTGCCCTTGCCCTTGAAGCAGTACAAGCACGACGAGCATATTGCCTTCCTCTTGACGCACGCCTTCGCGGGCTTCTTGTATGTCTTCTTAACGCCCGCCTCGAGCATGTCTTCGGGCGGCGGACCCGTCGTTTCATCCGTCGAGGCATAGACCACAAAGTTCTTGAGCTTCGCAAGCTCACGGAGCTCGTTGGCTAGCTCCGGGACGCGCCACGACTTCGTGTACGCGAGAAACGTTATGCGGCGGTTCTTCTTGGCAATCTCGTACCAAGAGCGTATGTACTCAGCCGAGTAGAAGTCACCAGAGGTGTGCAGGCGGACGAACTTCGGCACCTTTTTCAAGTCCTCGCACATCAGCTCCACGAAGTCGTCGGACTGCGACACCTCGTAGTTCCGCCAGTAGTGATCTTTCACCCGCTGAAACGCCACCTGACGCCCGCGTCTGCAGTAGCAGTTCTGTCTGCACCACTCGCTCATGCCAGGGCACGTCACGCCCCTCGGCAGGCTGAAGTGCGGTATCAGACCTAAGTGCTTGTTCCCTATGGAGAGAAGCTGGAACATCCGCATTTCGACCCCCAAAAATCAGAGGGCGCACGCCCTTGCAACGGCATACGGCGCCACGACTTCCTTCATCTTTCTCAATATTTCCTCATTCCTCTTCTTCGCCTCCGAGACCTTCTTGCGGAGCTCCAGCAGCATGTCCTCGATGAGGTCGTAGAGGTCTTCGAGGGCTACGACATCCTCAATGAAGACGCTCCCTCGAGCCTTCTTGCTGATGTTCGGGTCTTCATCGTAGAAGAGCACTTGGTCGGGGTAGTCGGCAGTTATGCAAACATACCGAAATGGTCCTGCTTCCTGAATGCCAAGCATGAACGTAAACACACCTTTTCTGACAACCTTGATATCCGTCCACGCAAGCTCCTTCGTCAACGCCACCAGCTTTGCAAACTCGTCGGCTATTTTCTTCCTGACGAGAGATGCTATCTCCTCACCGTGCTCCCTGATTGCATCCACGAATTCGATGTTCTTCAGCGTCTTGCTATTTACCACGTAAGCGTTTCCAGAATAAATGTAAAGCATCTTTCTGCGTACGTTTTCCCGTCCAACCTCGTACTCCAGAACATTCTCTTTGTCTATAGGAATTCTGATGCTGTTTCTGCGCGTGTTGAACGGCTTCAGCACGGAGAATATCGTTTCGACCTCGCAGGCTAGCTCCCACCAGTCGTAGCGGCATTCCCATGCCAGGGCTTTTAACCGCTCCACCCGTGGCTTCAACTCCTCTATTCTCTTCCTAATTATACCCATTTTTACCCCCAAAGGAAAAAATTAGGCGCAAGCCCTCGCAAGGGCGTAAGGTGCGACGACCTCTCTCATCCTTTTAAGGACCTTTTCGCCGCTCTTACAAGCGGCGGAAAGCTTCTCGTGCAGTTCTTTGAGCATCTCTTTGATGAGGCCGTAGTACTCGTCGAGGATGTAGACCTGCGAAAGGAATACAGCTCGGCGCGCCGCAAGGATTTCGCTCATACTTTTGGGCTCGTCTTTGGGCTCCTCGAAACACACTTTGCGTGCTCCTAGTGCTCCAGAAGTTATCCTGATGCGACTGTACGTTGCGAACTCTGGCACAGTTACGTAGAGCCTGTCCAAATCCTGTACCAGGACCTCGAACTCTCCTTCTCTCGTCACTTCGAATTCCCAGGTGAACTCCTTGGTTATCGACACGAGCTCCCTGAAGTCGTCGGCTATCTTTTCTCTGACGACTCTCGCTATTTTGTTGCCATCTGCCTTGATCGCTTCCACGAAGTCCAGTCCTACTAGCAGTATTTGGTCGGAGGTGTATCCATCGTCGTATACATAAACTCTGTACATCCTTCTTCTCCCGACTACGTACTCAACAGCCTTGATGCTTCTCGCATTTTTGGGAACTACGACGACATCCCTACGCGGGCTGAAGGGCGCTAGCAACAAAAAGCACTTCTCAACCTCGTTCGCCTTATTTAGCACTTCTTTGTAGAGCGAGTGGCAGCGCTCCGCCAGAGCGTCTAGTTCTTTCACCACGGGCGTCAGCTCCTTAATTCTTTTTGTGATTACGCCCATTTTATCCCCCAAGGAAAAATCAAGAATCGCAAGCCGCAGCAATAGCATACGGCGCCACGGCTTCCCGCATCTTCTTCAGAACCTCTTCGTTCTTCTCCTTCGCTTCAGCAACCTTCTTTCGAAGCTCTAGCAGCATATCTTCGACGAGATCGTAGTAGTGGTCGAGAACGAACACACTATTGATGCTCATTTCTGTCGAATTGGACTCTTCTGGTTTCTGGTTGTAGAAAGTTATTTTCCACGGTGATCCCGAAGTTATGCAAGCGTGGCTGTATGTGGCTAGTTCGCATGGCACATTGTAAGACCTTAACACTTCGAATGTGTCATCTCTAACAACCACAAAATATCCTCCCTCTGCCCAAATGAGTTCTTTTGTTAGTTCCGCCAGTTCCTTGAACTCTTTGGCTATCGCTTTTCTAACGACCGCTGCTATTTTTTCGCCATGCTTTCTGATAGCGTTCACAAACTTCACTGTGTGGAGAGCGTGCTCCCAAGACCCTCTCTCCCGTATGTATTTTCTGCCTATTTCGTACGTGATAGGGTCTCCATCATCTACAACATTAACGCACACCTTGCGCATGCAAAATGGTTTCAGCGTGGAAAAGAGATCTTCAACGAGTTTTGCCGTACTCCACAAATCCATGCGGCACTCTTCCTTCAGTTGTTTTAGCCTCCTTGCGGCTGGTTCTAGCTCCTTCATTCTTTCTAAAATTGCGCCCATCTTCATCCCCCAAGGAAAAAATCAGAGCTTGCTCGCCAGCACCAGTGGGGATATCGCCTTCTCGACAGTTCTGATGGCTGCTCCCAGCAGCGCATTTTCACCTTCGATCTCTGCAGCCTTGTTTTTCAAGACTTCGGCGAGCCGCTCGGCGCCGCCCTCGGCGAGGTGCTTGAGTATCAGCGGCGCTATCACGGGCGAGTCGTAGTTCTGGAAGTCGTCCTCGCGGATGCCCCTTACCGTCGGGTAGCTTGTCCTGCGGAAATACAGTCCCAGTCTGGCGGCGAGCCTTTCGGCGTCTTCCTTCATTCCAGGCGTCGCCGAAAAGGTCACCGTGAGCCTCCCCATGTACCCCGTCACCGTGAGCCTGACCTTCTCCGTCTCCACGGAGAGCTCGCCCAGCGCCCTCACGCCCTCGTCGCCCAACCGCTCGCAGAGCGTGTGCGCCAGCGCCCGCTCGAACTCCCGCAAAATGTACCCCGCCCGCACGCAAACCTCGACGCTATCCTTAACCTTCCCGACAACCTTTTCCAGCGACTGGAGCAGCTTCTCGATCTCGTCCTCGGACACAGACATCACCATAAAGCCCTAATTTTCTTCAGCTCATCCACAGCCAAGTGAACTGTCAGCCTCGTCGTGCCATCTTCTTCTCGTATTTTCATCACGACGCTGTTATCCTCTTTCTCAAGGAGAACTATTGCAGGCCTCAAATTAATGCTCCTTGTTTCGAAAAAGCCTCTCAGCTCAACCTTCATACCATCACCCCCAAGGAAAAATTAGGTTTTTCTCGCCAGCACCAGCGGGGCTATTGCCTTCTTAACCGCCTCAACGGGTGCTTCTAGCTCTTCACGCTTTTCTTTTATTTCCGCGATTTTCTTTTCCAGCCCCTCGATAAGCCGCTCTGCGCCTCCCTCTATGAGATGCTTGAGGATTAGCACTGGGACTATTGGTGACTCTACGTGGCCATATTCGTCATCTGGAATGCTCCTTTCGGATGTATAATTAGGTCTCTCAATGTGCAACGCTAACTTATTAGAGAGTTCTTTTACGTCTTCTAGCATTGCGAACTTTCCTTGAAAAAATGCGTGCTCTGCTGAAATTATAAGGCTGACCTTTTCGCTTTCTACCATCAAGCATCCTGAGCCTCTTTTCCCATCCTCACTTAGATGCTCAACAAACGCATGATGCACTTCTCGCTCGAGCTCTCTTAGAACATACTCTGCACGAACGCAAAGATCAACAACAGCGCTAACTTCTTCGGCAACCTTACTCACTGCTGCTACCAGCTTCTCGATCTCGTCCTCAGACATAAACATCACCCCTCAGGTTTTAGCTGCGAGCACTACGGGAGCGAGCGCCTCCTTTACCTCGGAGAGCACACGCCTCACCTCTTCGGTCAGCTCTTTCTCCTCCCGTATTTTCTTGTCGATGCTCTTTACGAGCTCGGCGGCACCCCTGCGCACGAAATAGTGTAGGATGGCGAGCGGCATTCCATCATCCTCTGGGTATCTGAAGCCCTTTGCAAGCCTCCTCATCTCGCTGTATATCTCGGGCTCTTTGTCGCAGTCA
>QMZU01000012.1 GCA_003663345.1 Candidatus Aenigmatarchaeota archaeon
AAGATGAAGGTTAAGATGGCATTTTTCATAATATTCGGGTCGGCAGCCACCACGATATCGGCGATGTTTCCGCTGATGGTTATTGGTATAGGAGTGATGAGGGGTTTCGCGCTCTCCACAACCATAGGTGTGCTGATAGGAATAACCATAACAAGACCTGCTTACGGGAGGATTGTTGAGTATATTCTCAGGTAAACCTCTTCAGTGCTTTCTCCGCTTCTGAGTATCCCTTTTCGTCGTTCACGGGGAACCAGATGAACCTTTCATTTTCAAAATCCTCTGGAAGGAAGTAGTATCCGAGGTTTCCTGTTGAGGCCAAGTCGTTGAGAACCGTTCTCTCCAGTTTGAATCTCCCACTATCCATACCTCTTCTGATTATGAAGTTATAGACATCTGGCTCGAAGATGGATATGCCTGTATAGGTTGGCTTCTCGACCATCTCCTTTTCCCTGAACTTGAGAATATTTCCACCCGAAATTTCGGCTGTTCCAAAAGGATATCTTCTCCCTCTGACGAAAACTGATGTGGCCATCTTTCTGTTTGATGAATGTGTTTCGATGAGTTTAATGGGAAATTCGGGAAATCCTATGATGAGGTCATCTGCATAGTGCACCACCATTGGTTTTGACGTATCTATGGTTTTATTTTCAATTGCTCTGAAGATTGCGCCGCCTGTTTCCAGTCTCTTATCCTCAAAACTGAATTTTGGATTTATTCCGGAGATGTTTGAAGTGATGTAGTTCTCTATCATATCACTACCATATCCGAGAAGAAAGATGAATCTTTTAAACCCCAAATTTTTCCATAATTCAATTGTCCAATCCAAGAGTCTTTTGTTGCTATCTGAAGGGAATGGAATGAGATGTTTTGGCAGTGGCTTATCAGGATTATCGGAGTATATGAATGCTCTATGTTTGAGTCTTGTTCCAAACCCACCCAGAGGCATGACTATCTGGATATCTTCAATCATGATTCTCCCTGAAGCTTGATTATTGCCTCAGCGATGTCTCCTGTTTCTTCCAATGCTTTTAGAGCTTCCTCTCTTGTTGAGCCAGTCTGTTCCATTACGATTCTTATATCCTCTTCAGGCAGGGATTCTGTAATGGTTCCCTGAATCTGGAAGGTTTCCTGTCCCTGGACCTTGATTTTGGTAACGGTCGGGTTCTTTATCAGAATATCCCTTCCTGGAGTCTTGATTATTACTTCCGTGGCATCCATCTCTTCCATCTCCATTCCGAGTTGTTTCATCATCTTTTGCATCTGTTTTGGATTGAGGTTTGGAAGCATGGTCTTATATTGGTGGGGAGGGATAAAAGGTTTTTGTATAACAGTGTTATAGGAGGTTTAATAAACTTCTACAAAATTAATCTTATGGTCGGGGTGTCCCTTCTCTTGGGTATCCTTCTCGGTCTTGCTCTGGGTATACTAACCGGTCTTGTACCCGGTCTTCACCCGAACCTTGTTTCCATTCTGCTTCTGGGGCTTCCTCTTGAGCCGCTGACGCTCTGTGTTGTGATAATTGTGACGTCTGTTGTCAACACATTCCTCGATTTTATACCATCGATACTCCTCGGTGCGCCAGAACCCTCCACTGCTCTATCCATCCTTCCTGGACATAAACTCCTTCTGCTCGGCAGAGGTTTTGAGGCGCTGTTTCTAACTGTAATCGGTGGTTATATGAGCATAATCATAATACTTGCGCTCCTGGTTCCGATTATATTTCTGGTTCCAGTGATTTACAGTCTGATGAGACCTTTCATTCATGTGGTGCTGATTCTTGTGATAATGTACACACTTCTCAGAGACAGGAGTCCCTGGGCTCTTCTGATACTGGTTCTCTCAGGGTCGCTTGGTTATGTGGCTTTGAGTACACATCTCATGGACCAGGATAAAGTTCTGTTTCCACTCCTTACAGGGTTATTCGGAATCGGTGCGCTGCTTAATTCTATGAGAAGGAGGTGTTCAATCCCTGTACAGGAGATGGGTGTTGGTTATATCGGAAAATCAAAGGTTCTGAAGGGTGGTCTTGTTGGGAGTGTGTCCGGGATGCTGGTGGGGCTTCTACCCGGTATCGGGGCAGCTCAGGCCACATATCTCTCTCAGGAGATTCTTGGAGAAAAGGATGAAAATGGATTCCTCATATCAATGGGTGGTATAAATACGGCCGACGCGGTACTCTCGATACTTGCCTTATGGTTGATAGGAAATCCGAGGAGCGGGGCGGCTGTTGTAATAGGTAACATAATGAATGTGCAGGCTTACCATATACCGCTTCTAATCGGTGTTGTGGTTCTCGCGTCAGTGGCTGGTGGTGTGCTTACCCTGGTGCTCGGGAAGAGGATTCTATCCCTCTTGAGAGGCATTGATTACTCCTTGATCTCAAAATTCGTGCTCATCTTTCTACTCTCAATGGTTCTGTTTCTTTCAGGTCCTGTTGGTCTTATGATATCTCTGATTGCTTCATCCATAGGATTGACTTGCATACTCAGCGGCACAAGAAGGAGTTACATGATGGGCTCGATACTCATACCGACGATAATTTACTTCCTATGAAGTTAACATGAAATCCTTTTCAACTTTCACTCAGTTCACACACCCCTTTATTTCCTGTGGAGATTGGAGAATTTTGGAGGTAGTGGTTCACGTAAAGAGACCCCTTCATTTCATGTGGAAATTACTTCACCTTCCCTTCACAAGCTTCATTATTTTACCTGATCTGAAAAGGAAACCAAAGAATAATCCTATCAATGCACCTCCAACAATATCTCCCGCATAATGGACTCCCAGGTAGAGTCTGCTCAGACCCACAAGAAGAGCATATGTCATAGTCCAGATCCTTCTTTCCCGGAAGAAGCTTGGAATCACAAAAGCAAGGGCTGCATGGGCACTGGGAAAGGATGGTGTTGTTGTTCTTATCAATCCTCCATCAGGTCTTGGTATGTTGAAGATGTATTTGAGAAAAACTGCTGTGGAGATGCTCAAAAGAACCGCAGAACCGTAGAGAACCGCCCTTTTCTTCTGGTTTTTGTGAAGAAGATAAACCATTGGTAATGGTGCTATCAGATAAGGTGTTATATTGATAATCTCGTTTATCATCTAAATCTCCACGTATTTTCCTATGAAACCCTGACCTGAGGCGTATATCTCCCCTCCACACTCACATCTTCCTGTCAGGGTTACCCTCCTGAAATCCCTATTGCACTCACTACAGATGAATCCTGTTGGATTCTTCACCACAACCTCTCTCGGACTCATCTCTATACTGAGGTCATGGTTCCTTTCAGGTCTCCGGTTTCCCATTATGTCGCTCAGACTAGTCTGTCTGCCCTTTCCAAGCAGCTCATCCCTGCTCACACCAAGAACCGCAAAAATCCTCTCTATTGGAGGGAGAAGCTGATTGTTTATGTAGTAATCCGTATCCGTCTTCAGGTTCTTCTCTTTGACGTATTCTATGGTTTCGGCCCTCTTGGAGAGCATCTGATTTCCCTCAACTATGACAAAAGAAATCCTGTCACCTCTTGTTGGTGGGTTGGAGGGGTCACGCATTCTCATCTTCTTGGCCGCCTCTATATGCGGAAGCACGCCATCATAACTCTCAAGACTCTTTGTTATGCTTTTGGTAACGGATAATTCCTTCAGAGGGACCTCACGTTTTCTTATCTGCTCTATCTTCTCCTGAACAAATGATATTGCACGGTTCACATCCCCCTCCTTTATTATCATATCTATGACCGCATTCATGGTATTGGTGACCAGATCACACCAGTCCCGCCTGACGGTTTCTATGCCCTTCATCTCTATCTTATCACTCCACTCACCGTTATGCTTCTCAAATGCCCAGCCAGCATATCTCTTCTTCGCGAGTATCAGGAAGCTTCTGAATATCTTTTCGAACTCGAGTTCAAGTACACCCGGCAGTGAATCCGTTATCTCTTTCGCTATTCTGGTGCCTACCTCATAAACCTCATCCAGATTCTTGCTCGGATACTTGACCATTACAGAATCCGTGTCGCCGTATATTATTTCAAGTCCGTACTCGTTTCTTATCTTGTCAGCGGTTTTCTGGATAAGGTGTCTTCCATAGGATGTTATGGCATTTGCCACGTGAATGTTGTAGGTTCTCGCCTTCATGTAACCACAGTATCCGTAGAAGGCGTTTGCCATTATCTTGAAGGCATATTGTTTGGCATCCAGTAATCTTCTCTTTTCCGGGTCTTTCTCTTGATACATTCTTTTCTTGACAGTTGACCTTCCATCTATGAGACCTGAGAGAATTCTGGGTATTATTCCCTCTCTTACGGAGGATTTGACGAACCTCGCGCCTGCCGGGCTTTCATTGTACTCCACATCCAAGTCTCTCGTGAGCAAGGTGGTTGGACAGATATTGAAGGTTCTTATTATGCTCGGATACAGGGACTTGAAATCCATGACCATCACACATCCATCAGCATACAGACCCGGATTGGGCTCAAGAACAAGACCACCCTTTATCCCTTCTTTTTCCCTTTCTTTGCTTCTCTTTATTATCTCCTCCCTGCCGGGTTTGAGCGGTAGCACGAATCCCTTTTTGTTGAACTCTGAAAGGAGAAGGTTCTCAATCCTTATTGACTCCCCACCATCCAGTACATCCTGAAGAAGCACACCAGAGACCCTGCAGAGCGCTATGTATTTGTCGAGTGGTTTCTTTTCGGTGATGAGTTTCAGCGCAAGTATGGAATCCTTTCTGGCATAACTTATGAGTCGATGTATCTCGTTTCTGTCTTCCCAGAGACCATTTATCTCCTTGTAACTCACATCCTCCTTCTCCTCACCGAGGAGGTCCTTTGCAACGGTGTTGAGTGTGTAGTTTTTGAAGGAATACTCTTTTTTAACTATCCGGTACGAATCAACAATTACTCTTCCCGTTATGTTTGTCTTCGTTTGTGGACCGAACGTCTGGCAGAAGACCGTCTTATCAACAACCCTTCCTAAGTCCCTTTTGAGGTTCAGGTGCTGCATTCTCTGAATGATATAGGGCATGTCGAAGTTGTTTATGTTGTATCCTGTGATTATGTCAGGATCATAACTCTCTATAATATCCTTCAGTTTTTCCAACATCTCCTCCTCGCTGGTACAGCTTATAACATCACCCGGAACAGATTTCGCCACAAGTACATCATTTTCTCTTCCCCGGAAGGGTTCAGAATAAGCAAGAGCAATCATTATTATCGGGTCCTTGTCTGCTGAGGGTATCCTCTCTTGAGGGGTCTTCACTTCGATATCAAGCGCGAGAATCCTGAGTGGCACGTTCTCATCATTTTCTATGGGTGTTATGCTCCTTGCCTCAATGGTTGCACACCTTATGGTATCCGTTCTCAGGGGGTTCCCTTCAACCTCTATCCAACCCATTCCTGTTATGGACCTATCAACCATGTACCTGTACTTGAAGAGTATATCCGCCTCGTATATATCATCAACCTTATCCTTTATGTAGTCCCTTATCTCCGGGACCTTTGAAGGAGTTCTTGTGGTCACCTTGAGGAGTTCAATCTTGTCGGAATATCCTATTGGTAGGTACCTCTCCACAATTTCGGTTTTTTCTATCTCCCCACCGAACCTTGAGCGAAGCTCCTCTTCAATTCTCTTCGGATTTGTGGTCTTTATGTAGAAGTAGGGTAGAAGGTCGGTTGCGCAGACGCAGTATGTTTTTCCATTCCTATCCTTTCCGAATATTCTGACTATTGGTCGGTTGTTGAGCATATCATAGTCAACATCCAAAACCTGAATCTGAACCTTCATGGCAACCACTTTATTTCTCTCCTGGGAAAGATAAATATTATTGTACCACTTCTCTGTTCCTGAGGTTAAGGAGAACCGACCCATCAGAGCCTGTGCTTACAAGTGTCACAGTCTTGTAGTTGAGTGTGAAGGTGCTACCCATCGGGGCATATATCACATCTGGTATCTCCTTTAAAAGGTATGGATCAAATTTTGATATAATTTTTCCTGTGGGGTTCAGGTGTCTTCTTCTAACGAGTTCCACCAGCGCTCTTTGTGGGTCACCGAATTTTTTGATGTATCCACTGTAATCTGAAGGGGCCAGAAATATCCTTACATTTTCCATCTCCACCGTAACCGGCTCGTTCACGTGAATTACCTTCACGTCATTTCTTTCAAGGTCTGGAGTTGTTGTGAAGATTACGTCAACATTTTTCTTAGGGACCTCTCCTGATGTGAATAAACATAATCTGTCATTCTCGGTAAGTACCACCTCTCTGCCGAGCGGGATATCTGGGTGGATGATTCTCTTCACAATGATGTTTCCTCTATCCGTTACACCCTCAACACCAATAACCTCATCCTCGATGAGTGTGGAATCTGTTATTATTCTGGTTGAGCCCGTGGTATCTTCGATTACAGCGCCATTTTCTTCCAAATCCCTGACCATACCTATTACACACACTTCGGAGTTGGGTGGTAATTTATTGAGAGAGACCATCCTCTTCATATCAAGTTTCTCTTTAATGAGGGAGGAAAGATATTTGAACCTCTCTCTGTAAACATCCACAAAATCCTCAATTTTTTTTATTTTATCTCCATCTTCTCTAATGACCCTGATTTTAGGGAGGATTTTGGTTATCAGAAACTCATCACCTTCAAGGAGCTTCTCGATATCCTCTTCATTTATTCGACTGTACACTTCTGGTGATATTAACTTTCCCTTTTCAAGGAGCTTCTCCACGATGTTCATTCTATCACTCAAAGTAGAACTCGGATACAAGTGTGTTCTTTATCTTCTCCAGGATCGGTTCGGATACTCCCAATGTTATGGTTCTTGTTCTTCCGTAGCGCCCCTTACTTATGACCCTTGCATTTATTATACCGAGAAGGTCAAGTTCTGCAATCAGGTCTGATACTCTTCTCTGTGTGAGCGGCGCAAGTCCGGAGTTTCTACAGACCTTCTCATAAACACTGAATATGTCTCCGGTCTGCACCTCATTGCCACCATTTTCTTTGAGTTTCAGTATTGACCAGAGAACAGCCTGGCTCTGTCTTGGTTGGGTCCTCACAACCTCAAGTATCCTGTCCATATCTATCTTCGATTCGGCCATATCAACATGCCTCTCCTCAACCCTTTTGGAGCCTTCCCTTTCACACATCTCACCAGCCACTCTCAATAAGTCCAAAGCGCGCCTGGCATCACCATGCTCCTGTGCTGCAAGGGCTGCACACTTCTCTATAACCCCTTCTGCTATCACACCGGGTTTGAAGGCTTTCTCTGCCCTGGATTTGAGGATGTCCTGTAGTTGGAGCGCGTTGTATGGAGAGAAGAGCATCTCCTCCTCGGAGAGGGAGCTCCTGACCCTTGGGTCGAGGTTCTCTTTGAAAGACAGATTATTTGATATACCGATTATCGATATCTTGGAGTTTTCAAGGTCTTCGTTCATCCTGGTCAAGTTGTAGAGGAAGTTGTCACCGGTCTTCTCAACCATTATATCTATCTCATCCAGTATGAGTATCACCATCCTTTTCTTATCCTCAACAGCCTCGAAGAATATCTCATAGACCTGGTCTGTGGGGAGGCCGGTTGGTGGGACATCCCTACCAAGCTCCCGGGCCAGTTTGGCAAGGAGTCTGTACTCGGTATCAGCGACCTTCCTCATCTTACAGTTCAAGTAAATTATCCTGACCTCATGACCGTTGTTCATCGCAACCTCTTCGAGTTTTGAGCAGACGTATTGGGTCACGGCTGTTTTCCCTGTTCCTGTCTTACCATACACAAAAACATTTGAGGGTTTCTCACCCCTCAGAGAAGGTGCAAGTATCGAACCAAGGGTTTTTATCTCTTTTTCACGGTGTGGAAGGTTTTCCGGTCTGTATTTTGTTAGGAGAAGTTCTTTATTTTGAAAGATATCATCTTTCTGAATATAATTCTTGAAGATATTATCCAACGAGAGCTGCATATGAAACCACCCCCAAAATACTATCATTTCTTATAGAACTGTTATTATAAATAGATATCTGCACGTGAAATGAAGGGGTATTCATATTTACATGAATGAATATACACACCCCTTTATTTCCTATGGAAAATGTTAATAATAAAATAATTCTATATAAAAATATAACAATGTTATATATTTGGATTGGTTTTCTTCATCAAAAACAATTTCCATAAGAAATGAAGGTCTCTATGTGGTTTCGACATTTATAAATATTAAATTCGTTGTTTAACTATTATGGATTTGAAGAGGGAGTTGATACTCAAGAGAATATGTGGAGAGATTGTCCTTTCAAATGACCCTGGTAAAACCATTCGAAAATGGAGAAATATCTTCAATATACCTCAAAGAAAACTAGCTGATGAGATGGGAGTCACATCCTCTGTGATATCCGACTATGAGAGTGGTAGGAGGAAGAATCCTGGAATAAAGATAATAAATAATATAGTTGAGGCGATGTTGAGGATAGATGAGAAGAGGGGTGGAGAGATTATAAAAGAGTTTCTAAACCTACCATCAGATCCGGTTCTCTCAGAAGCGATCATGGATATAAAGGAGATGGGTAAAGGTATCAGTATAAGGGATTTCTGTAAATTGATAGGTGCTGAGATAGTTGTAGGAAAGGATATGTCTGATAAGAACATATACGGTTACACTGTCATAGATTCGATTAAAGCCATAGTCGAACTCTCACCACGAGAACTTGTGAAGCTTTATGGTATAACAACCGAACGCGCACTCATATTCACCAAAACAACAACCGGTAGAAGCCCGATGGTTGCCATAAAAGTCACAAGCCTCAAACCCGGTCTGGTTGTCTTCCATGGACCCAATAAGATAGATGACCTCGCTCAGAGGATAGGCGCAGCAGAGCATATACCTCTCGCGATATGTAGACTCGAAGTTAATGAGATGTTGAAGAGATTGAGGGAGATTTGATGAACTTCGAGTGGACGATTTCAGGACTCTTCATTCTTCTTCTAGGCCTCATACTTCTCTTTCCAATATGGTGGTTGGGTTTAATTCTAACAATATCTGGCGCTTTTGTGATGTGGATCGGCTACACAAAACCAGAGGAAGATTGAATTTATAAAATCTCATCAACTTTCTTTTTACTTCGTTTTAAAAAATTACCTTCTCTTTTCATTTTTTCAAAATTCTCCATCAACCTACTACAATTAGAACATAATGTTGGAATTCCAATTTTTTCAAGGAGCACCAAAGATTTATTAAAAATCTCCTACCACACATTTCACAAATTAATTTTATCTATCGTATGTAATATATATTAAAGAATATATATACTAAACTACAGTTTAACGAACGATTCCAGAAAATCCTTTAATTTCAACCCTCCTTCAAGCTTGGCGCTACCTTCTGTTTTCAGAAACTCCCTTGGGAATGAGACAAAAACAGGACTGTATCTGAAACCGTAAATGATCAGCGGCTCCGCGCCCACGGCGTCCGCTTCCCTTACTATTTTCTCAATATCGGACTTGGAGACGTATATACACTTCTTCTGTGACGTCTTCTTGGCATCCACAAGAAAGAGAACCCTCCCATCCTTCATAACCGATATATCATAAGGGGAAGAACCGGCCTTTCTCACGGCCTCAAAACCATACTCCCTGAAGACCTCACAGACCCTGTATTCGAAGCGCCTACCTTTTTTATAGTTTGTCATAACATAATTTAAGTAGGGAAGCTTAAAGTATTTTGGTGGTTTGATGGAATCCATTCCAGTGGAGAAGGTGATGACGAAGAATGTCATAACGATAAATCCTGAGAGTAGCGCACTTGATGCAGCCGAGCTGATGAAGGAAAATAATATAGGCTCAGTTGTGGTGGTTGATAAAGAGAATCATCCAATAGGTATACTCACGACAACAGACCTCATGAAGAGAGTCACCGCTGAGAACCTCAGAGCAAGTGATGTTAAAATCTCAGATATCATGAGTAAAGGTATCAAAACAACAGCACCTGATGAGGAACTGAATGAAGTGAGCCGAAGGATGTCAAGAGAAGGGATTAAAAGGTTACCTGTGGTAAAGGATGGGAAACTGGTCGGTCTGATAACTTACAGAGACATACTCAGAATATCTCCAGAAGTGATCGACATACTCAAAGAGAAGATGAATGAAAAGGAAGGTCCAAACTATGAAGGTCTTCTTTCGGATGTGTGTGAGGTGTGCGGAAACTACAGTGAAGAACTCGTGATGGTCGATGGTAAATGGGTCTGTGAAAACTGTAGAGATGATGTGTGATGCCGAAACTGAGGGTTGAGGACAAGTGTGATATAACCATACACAAACGGGTCAAGAATGTCCCGAACCCACAAAACATATATCATGAGATAATTGACATTCTCATCAATAGGTGTAGTATAGGCAAGAATGATATAAATGAAGAGTTCTATGAGCATGAAAAAACAGAAGATTCAGAAAAGGTACATATTGAATTGACTGCAAATAAAGTTCTCGATAAACACTCCAAATTAGTTATAGATATAGAGATAAATATCACAATGAAGCCTGTGAATAAGAAGGATATAAAATTCATAGGAGATGTTGAGATAGAGGTAGAAGGATTTGTAAGAACAGAGTACCCGCAGGATACAGCCATACAAAAATCCCTTCTCTGGAACACACTTCGTGGATTTTATGAAAAAACACTTTACTCCGATGTTAGGGAGGATATGATGAAACTCTGTAATAAGGTTATGAGAAAACTCAAAAAAAATCTCGATGCATATTTCAACCTACTTCCAAAAGTTTAGAAGTAGATATAACATTGTTATACAAATCAATAACAATTTAAACTTTTTAGAATAACTCTAATCGTGTATTGATG
>QMZU01000013.1 GCA_003663345.1 Candidatus Aenigmatarchaeota archaeon
CAACGATACAGGTGACAAACGGAAATATGTCTGAAGTTAGAAGGCTCGGAGAAAACTACATTATTCTCGGCATCAAGGTGACCGATACCGACAAAGGTCGAGGTGAGCCGGGTGTTTCAACAGCAATATGGATAAGCAAGAGTGGAACGGACCTCGGACAGCGCTTCAACTGCACAACCACATCAGGAGGCTATTGCTACCTCCAGTACTATCCAAACTGCAATTCAACAGTTGGTACCCAGACCTGGATTGCAGGGATAACCGATACCTGCTATCAAATACAAAACACTACAACGGCTTATCTGGATGTATATGGCCAGCTTTATCCAAATATAACATCACCAGATAATGATTCAATAGTTACGAGAAATCAGTTCATAGAACTCAACGCTACTGTTATAGATGACTGTAATGCTGATATCACCGACGCGAATGTGCTCTGGTTCAATGAAACATGGTACCAGATAGCATCCGGATACAACACCAACTGGACGGTTCCAAGCAGATACGAAACCGGCTCAGAGATAATACATGTGAATTCCACCAGAACTTTCTATGATGAGGGGACATCAAATGTAACAATAAATGTATTCGGGTTGAGCGAAATTGAACATATAACACCATCCAATGGCACGGAGTACCTTGCCGGTCTGGACGTAACAGTTACATGTAAGGTGAGAGATGCTGACATTCTCACTCCAATACAGAATTATCCTGTTAACTTCTACAGAAATGGTTATCTGAACGAGAGCGGGTACACGGATGAGGATGGTATTGCCACATGGATATGGACGGATACCGACATACCTGGTTATTACAATATCACCTGCAACATAACAGATGAGTTTTCACTTGGTTATAACTACACGGAACCACATGAACGATATACGATAATAAGAATAAACAGACCTCTTATCATAGATCAGATATATCCAGAAACAACTCCGATATACAGAAATGACCTCTTCACACCAAATACCACAAACATCACAGTGCATGTAAAAGATGCAGAAGTAGGTGATGCGTTCAATGCAACAGTCAGTTTTTATAACTCAACAACTTTCCTTGGAGAGTGTCACACAAACTCTACCGGCTATTGCTCAATAATTTACAATCCACATGACACCATAACACCAGGTATACATACGATATATGCAAACGCAACCATCGATAACCCCCTGATTTCCAATTCCACAACAGAAACAACAACCGTAACGGTCAAAGGCATCCTCAACATAACGATAGATTCCCCATCGAATGGTTCAGAATTCCAGAGAAGCGATGTGGTGAGTTTGCAATCGACACTGAATGATGAGAACGGAGAGAGCGTTTCGGCAACTGTGAAATGGTACAACTCAACTGGCGCGGAGATAGGTTCCGGGACCGATACATTCTGGACACCTCTGGAGCAGTCTCCAGGATGGGATGAAATAATGGTTCAGGCAACCCGTCAGTACTATGACACAGGAACCGACAACACAACAATTCTCATAACCGCCACAGCAGATGTTCTCTGGATTTCTCCATCAAATGGAACCGTGATTCACTATCCTACCACCATGGAGCCAATCTGTCTGGTCAGGGACAAGGACTCACTTCAGGGTGTTTCAAACTATCCCGTAAACTTCAGTTATAATTTCACAACCACACCTGAACCGATATTCAATGTAACAGTCCTGACAAATAACACAGGACATGCAACTTATAACTTCACAACACCGGAGAAAGGATACATGACAATACTCTGTAACATATCAGATAATGATACACTCTACTACACAGTCAGGTACCATATTGACAGCGCGACTTTCCTTATACGTGACTTCGATGCACCCCAGATATTGGGAACCAATATAACACCAACATCCCAGATAGAGGCGAATCTCGATTACATAAATATCACGGCGAATATAACCGATAACTACCGTGTGTATTCAGTCTGGGCAGAGATAGGATTCCCGAACGGTTCCTATTATAACGTAACCATGCAGAACACCACACCAGAATGGACGAGATTCAGAGGAACCTTCATCCCACCAATCGGCGGGACATACAATGTCACCGTATTCGCACAGGACTATCCTCCGGAATCAAACCTTAACTCCAGTTTTGCTGGATATTTCTACGTCTGGGGCAAGAGCTTCGGTGAAGTGGAGCAGGTAGACCTCGTTACCCTTTATGGAATAACCCAGACAGACTCGGATAGTTTTGATATGACCGTTAACTTCACCAATAATGGACCAGCGCACATGTACGATGTGAATATTACAATGGAAGAACACAGCCCCTACAATGTCCAGTTCAACCAGACATTCCCGTACAGCTGTGGAGATCTGGCAGCGGGTGAAACATGTGTGATGCCTGTAACGGTTACTGTTCCTGCCAAAACACCACCCACAGCCATAGACCTCTACGGAAACGCAACATGGAGAAATCCGGATGTGTCCACAAACATGACGTTCGGTGTCACGACCATAGATGTAGCATCAAATCCGGTTATAGATATTCATGAAAGTCTTGTCACAGGTGTGACACCTCACGGGGAAACCACGCATGTCGGGAGTATAACTGTCAAGTCCACAGGAAATGACGGGCTCGAAAACATAGACTTGGGAACGGTCGGTGGGAATATGGAGGACAACTGTCCGGGATGCACTGTCTCTCTCATACCCTCAACATGGGGTTATCTCGCCGCTGGTGATAACTTCACGGTTGATATCAGTGTGAGTGTGCCTCTCGGACAATCACCTGGATACTATTACACATATATATCATCAGTTTCCTCGAATGATGGCTCAGATATAGTTAAGTTGAATGTTTCAATTCCAGTGAACATGACATGGAATAGAGCCCCAGAGACCTTCAACTTGGTTTACACGCCGAAAGGAACTACTGGCAAAGTCGGGGATATAATAATCACAAATTACGGTAATGTTAAAATACCATTTTTCGTGAGCAGAACAGGAAACGGTTCGGACCTCATACTCCTTGACCCGGGATCGCTCACGGTTGACAAACAGGCGAGCAGAAATGAAACAGTCAGTTATGCAATTCCACAGAATAAAGAAGATGGTATATACTATGTACAGGTGGTTATGAGGAATGTTTCCGCGGACCCACCAGAACTCATAACGGACTTCTATCTTGATGTGAGACCTGTGGAGATGACATGGAATCAAACACCCTCTGAAATAAATGCCACAAATATGCAGCTTCGCTCTGGCAATTTCACACCGGTAAATATAACCAACACAGGTAACATTCCGATGTTGATACATCTCAATGTCACAGGAAATATATCCACCCGGACAGGGTTCAATTATACCAATATAACAGTCCCGCCAGGTCAGACCAGTACAATTGTGCTGAACTACACCACACCCAACGTCACGGGTATCACGGTTTACACCGGTTATCTCTTCTCGTATAACTCAACCTCAAATGTAACGCACAATTCAACACTCAACATCACGATATATCCATTCTTCGTTGACATCGTCCAGCCGAGTTTCGATAACCCATTAAATGATGTGATGCCGAACTCCACAGTAGAGGTGGTGGTGAATGTTTCCGATGCATTTGGTCCGGTCAGTGACCCTGTGGAATTCACAGCTTATGTGCTCAATGAAACCTGTCAGGCATGGGCAAATGTCACATCTGCCACATACTCCTCTGGCCTCTGGTATCTGGATGTAACGGCTCCGGATCTTCCAACAGGTCACGCATATGACTTCCTCATCTATGCGAACAGAACAAATATTCCTTATCAGGATGGGAGTGACAGAACAAACGGTTCCGTAATATACGGTGATATCTATCCACCGGAGATGGTGATAGACATGTATTCCACAAACGATCAATCATATCCAATACTGGATTCACAGGGTTCGACCATATACTTCTTCGTAAACGTGACAGAGAATGGGACGATGCAGAGTATGAACGCGTACATCACCTTCCCCAATGGAACAACAACTCCATTCCCGTTCACACTCCTTTCAAAGGAAGATGCTCTCCACTGGTATTCACTTGAGTTCCAGCACACCGAAAACCTCGGAAACTACAGTGTAAGAATCGAGGCATGTGATCTGGCAGGCAACTGCGCAGAGGAAAGAAAGTGGTTCAAGATAGTTGAAAAGGTTTATTATGCAGGAAGATACGTGGATTATGAGAGTACTGAACAACCAAAACTTGATGGTTATATAAAATTCTACGAGCAAGGGGGCAACTTCCTTTACTATGATGTGAGTATAGACTCTTCAGGAAATTATAATGAATCAGTCCACAAAGACTATTTTGATATAAAATACAAGGTCGGACAAGATTATCTTGATTTCTACAACGTAAACATAAACCAGACCTTCTACAATCCGACAATATTCGGTATAATACCGGCATCCAAGATAGGTGCGGGTGGACTGAAAGGACTATACATAGACAGCGTTCTTCAGTTCGATGTCGCATCACTCACATTTGACTACTCGGATTTCGTGACCGAGATAACAGCATCGGACCTACAGATTTATAAGTGTACTGACTGGATTCAGGGCGTTGGTTGTGCTGTCAACTGGACAAACATGTCAGGTTCATACCACCTTGTTCCGTATACAAACTTCATCCGTGTCAATCTAACAAACTTCAACACACACGCCTATGCCATAGCCGAGCACATCTGCGGTGACGGTATCTGTAATGGAGACGAGAACCATGGAAAATGTCCGCATGATTGTCCAGCCCCTCCAGTTACCCCACCAACTCCTCAAAACATAACCGGTGCTGCTCCAGGGGCAGGTGGCGGTGGAGGAGCTGGTATAAATATAACAAACATCAGCATTCCAAGTGTTGAACAGATAGCTCCCGCTGGCATTGGTATTTCACCAACCAGTATGGAGGCCACGCTCGAGCCAGGCGAATATGAAATAAGAGCAATAGCGATAACCAACAACAAAGGTTACGATATAGTCGTATCGCTGGAGGTCACAGGTGATGTCTGGGACATGGTTGAGCTGGAGAGGCTCGGTTCAACAGTCCCGAGCAAGGGCAGTGAGCTGTATAAGGTCAAACTATACGCACTACCAACCACACCACCGGGAATTTACACCGGTTCAATAAAACTAACCATAGACGGTGAACCCTACAGTATACCCGTGACCATAAGGGTTGTTCTTCCACCACAACCACTGCTGGACGTCAAAGTCGCCGCGCTCAACAAGAAGGTTGAACCAGGCCAATACCTTAGGTTCAGGGTGGACCTCTCAAATCTAGGACAGACAAAGAAGGTAGATGTTTTCATAAATTACGTGATAAAGGATGTGGTCACAGAAGATATCATTGAGAAGAAGGAGAAGACACTCGCACTTGAAACATCACTCTCCTTCACAGAGACCATGAAAATCCCAGAGGACACACCACCTGGCAAATATGTAATAGAGGCAACAGCGCACTATGCCAACAGGATAGCAACAGGCGTTGACAGCTTCGATGTTGTGGTACCCTTCTGGCTATTCTCTCTGCTCTGGGACCTGTTCACGAACATATGGATATACCTGATACTCTTCGGCCTCCTCCCGGCATTATATATTGCAATAAAGTTCTACAGGAGATGGAGAGCACTCAAAGCAGCCCGTGCCAGATACATATTCCCGGTTGACATAAAGAAGCTCCCACAGCCAGGACCGGATGCCATAGAGGTTGGAAAGATAGCCGAGACCGATATGAAAGCGTACTTCAACATAAATGACCTGACAACCCACGGAATCTCAGCAGGTGCTACCGGTTCAGGTAAATCCGTCTCAGCACAGGTGATATCAGAGGAGCTGCTCAAGAGAGGAATTCCGGTGATAGTCTTTGACCCAACAGCCCAGTGGTCTGCATTCATAAGACCCTGCCAGGATGAGCGCATGTTGAGTCTCTATCCGGAGTTCGGTCTCAGAAGGGGTGATGCAAGATCATTCAAGACAAACGTTATCCAGGTGGATGACAAGGATATGGAAATAGATATCCGCGATTACATGAAAGAGGGAGAGATAACGGTCTTCCTCCTGAACAAACTCAGTACAAAAGATCTTGACCACTTCGTGAGGAAGACCATAGAAGGCATATTCAAGATACCGTGGCCCGAGGCAAAGAGACTCAAAGTCTTCATAGTCTACGACGAGGTTCACAGACTGTTGCCGAAGTACGGTGGTTCAGGTGGATACGTTGCTCTTGAAAGGGGTGCACGAGAGTTCAGAAAGTGGGGTATCGGTCTCTGGATGATATCACAAGTCCTGAGCGATTACAAGGGAGCGATAAGAGCCAATATCGCAACAGAGATACAGTTGAGAACCAAGTATACAGGTGACCTGAGACGTATAAAGAGCAAGCACGGTGCGGAATTCGCAGCTAGAGTGCCACGTCTACAGGTTGGTACGGGTCTTGTACACAATGCAGAGTACAATGACGGTAAGCCATGGTTCGTCAGGTTCAGACCACTCTTACACGACGTGGGAAGAATGTCCGAGGAGGAGATAAATGAATACCTGACCCACAAGAAGAATCTGGATGACCTGAAGAGAAGGACAGAAGCCCTCAAGGAGAGAGGTGTGGAGGTCTATGACGTTGAAACTGAACTGGAGATGGCATATGACAGGTTAAAGATGGGTCAGTTCAGAATGGTTTCCAGCTATGTTGAATCTCTCACAAAGAGAATAGAAGAATTAGGAGGATAGATACGATGGCAGAGGAAATGTACAGATGTCTTTTGTGTGGTGAAAAGTTTGGGACAAAGAGGGGTCTCATCATACACAAATCCAAAAAACACAGCACCGAATCCCAGAGAAGACTGAACAGGTTAAAAAACAAACCCAAGAAGAACAGAAAGGAGATTGAAGAGATACTGAACGACCTCAGAGCCCAGAAGGAGGACATCAAAAAACTCTTGTACCACATAGAGGATGGTTACAGACGTGCCCAGATATCCGAAGAAACCTATGAAGAAATCAAAAGAAGAAATGAACAGAGATTGCTTGAGATATACAGTGAAATAGACGAACTCGAGAAGGTCATCAATTCGGGAGATTTATAAACAGGGAAAATGAAAAATAAAATATGGTTGATATAAGGGCGTGGATAAAGGAGCAACTCAAAGCAGGATACACGCCCGAGGAGCTGAAAAAAGCCCTGAAGGACTCTGGATGGGACCCACGACTCGTCAAGGAGACCCTCAGGGAAGAGTTCAAGACAGGTGACAAGATGGCCAAAAAAGAGAAAAAAGAAGAGAAAGAGATGACAGTTGAAGAACGCCTCAAACAGATGTGGAAGAAGGACCTCGAGGAACAGGGTGTGAAAGAGGAGGAAAAAGAGGAGAAGAAGCCTGAGCCCAAACCCCCACCAAAAGAGGAGCCCCCACCTGAAACCGCCCGTGAGGTGAAGATTGAAGCGGATATTCAGAAAAAAATTGATTCTCTTCAAATAGAGGTCGAGAAGCTCAAAACATTTCAAGAAAGCATTCAGAACCTCCGCTCTGAATTCAATGAAAGGTTACAGCGCCTCAGTGAGGATGTTGGGGAGGTCCGTTCTCTGGTTTACCAGCGCGAGACGGAGTTCAA
This sequence comes from Candidatus Aenigmatarchaeota archaeon, assembly GCA_003663345.1. Classification (GTDB taxonomy): domain Archaea; phylum Aenigmatarchaeota; class Aenigmatarchaeia; order PWEA01; family B50-G16; genus B50-G16. The sequence continues at coordinate 7,590 of QMZU01000013.1, forward strand.
AGAGGTGGAGATGGAGGTTGAGAAGATAAGTGAGATAGTTGAGAACCTCGACCCGAACAGGCTTCTGTCGGAGTTCAGAAAGATAGAGAGGGATATGGAACTGAATGAGGCAGAGATAGAGAGGATGGGACAGGCGCTGTCCGATACGATTTCTAGAATGAGAAAGGTTGAGGATATAATAACCAGCATCGGGAGAGTTGAGAACCTTGTGGAGGCCGGAAGGATAATGAACAAGAAACTTGCAGAAATAGACGAAAAAGCAAAAAAAATAGGAGACCTGCATGCAAAGATAGAGCGCCAGTTCATAGAACTCGGTAACAGAGTCGATGAGATAGACAAGATGAAGAGAAATATGGAGGCCATGGATGATGCGATAAAGAGTCTGTTCGACATAACCGACGAGATAAACAAGAAACTGTTTGGATATGTGGAGAAATCCGAACTTACTTCTCTTAAGGATGAAATGAGGAGGATTGCTGATGATATGGAAAGATTCAAGGCCGAAATCCAGATTCAGCTTCAGAACCTCAAAAAAAGTATAAGTACTATAAGTACTCCTTCAACACCGTCACCACAACCCTCAACCCCTCCAAATCCTGAACTTGAAAAACTTCAGGAGCAGAGGGAGCAGATAAACCTTCTCCTATCAACCCTTGAAGAGGAGTACAAGAAGAATAAGATAAGCGAAGAAGATTATAAGAGAGCAAGAGAAATCAACCTCGAGGAGCTGAAGAACATAGAGAAAAAGATACAGGAATTGAAAGAGTCCAAACCAGAGAAACCTCCTCAAGAACCAAAACCAGTCCCACCGGAATCTGTTCAGATGCCATCACCGGAAAAACCACCACCTGCGGAAGAAAAAACACCGGAGCATGTTAAAGAAACAACACAAGAATCACCGGAGAAACCTGTTCCAAGGGAGCAGAAAGGAAGAATAATAGTTGAAGGTATCACAAAACCAGAGAAGAAACCCGAACCAGAGAAAAAAGAGGAGCCTGTTGAGAAACCTTCTGAGCCAGAGAAAAAAGGGGTTGCACCAAAACCTGAAGAGAAGAAACCCGAAAAACCACCAGAACCGGAAAAATCCGAGGAAGAGTTGATGCTTGAGGAACTCGAACATCTTTACAAAGAGGGTCTGATAAGCAAAGAGGCATATGAACACACAAAAAAGAAGATAACCGGTTGATGGTGCCGTAAATGAGATGGATTCTGTTTGCGATTCTTTTTATTCTGATAAGTGAGAACGTTCTTGCCTCGTGCAACTACGATGTTATTATAAAGAATAAGAATGTTGAGCAGGAAGATTACCTCCAGGTTTCAGTCCTTCTCCAGAACAAGCTGGACAGAAGGCAGCAAGCTCAGGTGGAGTATCAAGTTATTGGAACAAGGGTCTGGTTTGATGAGAGTGAGGCAACAGTTCTCTATCCCACAGAATCGAAGAACCTCACAAAGGAGATATACATATACACTGCTCAGGACCCAGGCGAATATATCCTGAACACAACCATCACATGTGGATTCGATATTTATGTGGTTGAGAAAAATTTCACAGTTTTTGAGAGGGGGGCACTTAAACAGAACGAAGGAAAAAAGGAAACAAAACCACTCATGATCACGAGCATACCGGATACTGTAAGAACCATATCAGGCGAACCTGTTAGTTTTCTCGTGAGTTTCAAAAACTTTGGCGATCATGACCTTTCGGATGTTTCCATAAAACTCGATAATATAGATAAGAGCTGGTACAACATCAAAAACCCTGTGATACCCACACTTCCCCAACAGGAGTCGAACTCATTTAATATAACGATAACTCCACCCTCTTCCACAGATGAACAGCTGAAATCCATAAGGGTCACAATCTTTTCCGATACCTTCAGTGACTCGGAATCCGTAACCTTGAGAATATTTGCGACAAAGGAGGGATACATAGACTTTGAACTGGCCAGACTTGAAGACAAGCTCTATGAACTGAAAACAGCCTCCGCTGCCCTTAATGAGGAGGACATAAAAGAAAGCTTGAACGAAGCAGAGGCGGAGATAAAAAATGCAAAAATAGACTACAATCAGACAGATTATGATACTGCCATTGAAAGGTTAAAGAAGGTGGATGAAATTCTGAAAAATGTGGATGAATACATCAAAGAAAAGGAATCAGAAATTGGAGGGTCGATTTTTCTTCCACTGGTTGATATATGGAACATAATAATATCATACTGGATATTTCTTCTTATCCCTGTAGCTGGTGCTGGCGCATTTCTCCTTTTCAAACGTTTTTCACCCAAAAAAACCGAAGAAAAAACAGAACCTCAGCCGGTGCAATCACCAGCACCACCGCGAAACGAAGCAACAGAGATAAAGAAGATAATTCAACCTCCACAGATGGATAAGGAAAAGGAAAGAAGAAAGATAGAGGGTGTGTTAAATATACTCAACAACCAGTATAAAAATAATCTGATATCTGAGAAAGCTTACAAAGAGATGAAGGAGCTCTATGAGAGGAAGCTGAGGGAACTATCCAAAGAATGATGCAGCTCTTTTCTCCACCTCTTCTGTGAAACTGAACATGGATACAACCTCGTTAAGGTGACGTACAAAAGTTATGGTCGTGAGCAATGTGGCCAGAACCGCAAGAAAAGCTACCCCCATAATGATAAGGTCCAGATCCGCGACACCGGCCCTTATAATTATACATACTGGGAACGCAATCTGAAGGAATGCCATGAAGAAAACAGGCCTGCACAGACTTCCGAAAACTTTACTTATTTTACCTGTGAGGAGTTTTGATGCTTTTTTTGCGTTCACGAAAAGGAAGATGTTTGTGGCTGTTACAATCACTATATAAATTACCGCCATCACTATCTTCATTATTTCAATCATTCTTTCACCTCTATCTTCTCGGCAGAGAGTTCTTCTACAATTCTCGCCATTTTCTCACTTTCCTTTGAATTGCACATCAGTATTCCACGAATCTCCCATTCTTCAACCCTTTTTTTCATGAATTTTGAAAATTTAAGAGCAACATTGGGCGTATTGTATCTTGAAATACTGTTCAGATTATCTATGAATATGAAATCCACAGTTGTTGAAGCAACAAAATGATTAATGAAAAGAGCCACATCCGTTAAATTGGATGGTGAGCTGGAA
>QMZU01000014.1 GCA_003663345.1 Candidatus Aenigmatarchaeota archaeon
ATATGCTAACCTTTACGAAACTGATATAACAACGGTTGATGAGGCTCTTGAGTATGTGGGTAAGAAACTCAAGGTCTCCCAGAAGGAGTACAGAAAGGAAAGGGCAGAGCAGATAATAGATAAGTACCTCCTCCCGCACATAGGTCAGGAACCAACGGACAGAATCAGGAAGGCTTTGTACCTTGGTAGGGCTGCAAGGAAATTGATAAAACTGGCAGGCGGTGAGATAGAGGAGGATGATATAGACCACTACTGCAACAAGAGAGTCAAGACCAGTGGGGAACTTCTCGAGATGTTGATAAGGAGTATACTGCTTGGAAGATGGGGTCTGATCGCGAGGATAAGTTACAATTATCAGAAGATTGCCAAGAGAGGAAAGGTCCCATCAGTATCAACGGTTGTTGAGAGCAACGTCATGACCAACCACATAAAATCCTCACTTGCAACAGGGCTGTGGATAGGTGGGAGAACCGGTGTGAGCCAAAGACTGGAGAGGACAAACTTCTCGAGGAGCATAGCGCACCTGAGGAACGTGATATCTCCGCTCTCCACAAGACAGGAGCACTTCGAAGCAAGAGAGCTCCACGCCACACACTGGGGGAGGCTCTGTCCTGCTGAGACACCTGAAGGACCAACCATAGGTCTGAGGAAGTATCTTGCATCCATGGCTGAGATAACAAGAGGTATTGAGCAGGAGGAGGCTGAAAAGATTATAAAGAGTCTGAAGGCAGGTGTTAAGTGATGGGAACAAGTGTATTCCTGAACGGTTCGCTGATAGGTGAAACAGAAGACAAGGATATGTTTATTCATGAGTTTAAGAACAAGAGAAGGAGTGGAGTCATACCGAATGAGCTGAATATAAGGTATGATGAGGTATCGGATGAGATAAGGATAAACAGCGATGGAGGAAGGGTCAGAAGGCCGCTGATAGTTGTGGAGAAAGGGAAGCCCAAACTCACCGAGGAGCACATCCGAAAGCTCTCGGAAGGTAAGATAAAATGGAATGATTTGATAGAAAACGGTGTTATTGAATATCTGGATGCTGATGAGGAGGAGAACGCACTGGTTGCGATGACTGATGAAGATATAACCAAAGAGCATACGCATGTTGAGATCAATCCCGTGGTTATATTGGGTCTTCCTGCATCACTGATACCGTTCGCCGAGTACAACAGAGGTGACAGGGTAAACTTCGGTGCAAAGATGGCTGGCCAGTCACTGGGAATATATCTCGCCAACTATCCCATAAGAACCGATACCAAATCAAACATCCTCGCATACCCACAGGTTCCTCTGGTGATGACAGACACATATCCTATTATAGGGTTGAACAAAAGGCCGGCAGGGCAGAACGTTGTGATAGCGCTGATGTGTTATGAGGGTTACAACATGGAGGATGCGGTGATAGTTAATAAGGCATCCATAGAGAGAGGCTTCGGGTGCTCCTACTTCTTCAGGACATATCAAACAGAAGAGAAGAGGTACTGGGGTGGACAGGAGGATGAGATAAAGATACCTGAAAAGGATATAAGGGGTTACAGGAGTGAAAAAGCGTATGCACATCTTGAGGAGGATGGTATAATTCCACCGGAGATGGAGGTCAACAGCGGGGATGTTATAATAGGTAAGGTCTCGCCTCTGAGGTTCCTTGGAAGGGGCGAGTTCATGACAGGTATACACAACAGGAGGGAAACATCTGTAACCATAAGGCATGGAGAGAGGGGTGTGGTTGACAGGGTCTTTATAACGGAGAATGGTGATGGTGATAAGCTGGTCAAGGTGGTGATAAGAGACCAGAGAGTGCCGGAACTGGGAGATAAGTTTGCTTCAAGGCACGGACAGAAGGGTGTGATAGGTCTGATACTTCCTGAGGAGGATATGCCATTCACAAGCGATGGTATAACCCCTGATATAATAATGAACCCACACTCGATTCCGTCAAGGCTCACGGTCGGTCAGTTGCTGGAGATGCTCGGCGGGAAGGTCGGTGCGCTGAATGGAAGGATGGTGAATGGGACCAGTTTCAGCGGCGAGAAGGAGGCTGATCTGAGGAAGGAACTGGAAAAGCTGGGGTTCAAGAACAACGGAAAGGAGATTCTCTACAACGGTATGACCGGTGAGATGATGGAGGTGGAGATATTCACAGGTATAATTTACTATCAGAAGCTGGAGCACATGGTTGCGAACAAGATACATGCAAGGTCAAGGGGACCTGTGGCGCTCCTCACAAAACAACCAACAGAGGGAAGGGCAAAGGAGGGTGGTCTGAGGTTGGGAGAGATGGAGAAGGACTGCCTCATCGCTCATGGTGCGTCTCTGCTGCTGAGGGAAAGATTCTCATCTGACATGGTGAAACTGGAGGTATGCAAGAAGTGTGGTGTTGTTGCGGTTAAGGATTACATAAAGAATAAGGTTTACTGTCCCCTCTGCAAGGGAAGCGATACAGAAGAGGTGGAGATGAGCTATGCTTTCAAACTCCTGTTGGATGAGCTCAAATCCCTGCTCATCTATCCAAAGATAAGGTTGAGCGAGATGTGATAAGATGCCGGCAAAGATAGATGCAATTGAGTTCAGGGTCCTTTCACCCGAACAGATAAAGAAAATGGCAGTTGTGGAGATAACCAAGCCAGAGCTTTACGACAGGGATGGGTATCCCATAGAAGGTGGAGTGATGGACCCGCATCTGGGTGTGATAGATCCAGGGATGAGGTGCAGGACATGTGGTGGAACGGTCGGGACCTGTCAGGGTCATTTTGGGTACATGGAACTGGCAAGGCCTGTTATACACGTGAGGTATGTTAAGGTTATCTACAAACTCCTGAGAGCCACATGCCAGGAGTGTGGAAAGGCTCTGGGAAGTGAGGAGGAGTTGAAAAGGAAGGATGAGCCGCTATATGACCTTTATATTGCAAAGAGAAAGAAGTGTCCGCACTGCGGTGCAACCCAGCAGAAAATAATGTTAGAGAAGCCTCATAACTTCCTGATAGATGGAAGGCCTCTCACACCGCTTGAGATAAGGATGTGGCTTGAGAAGATACCCGATGAGACTCTTAAAAAGCTGGATATAAAAGGCGGGAGACCGGAGCATCTGATTCTGACACTGATACCGATACCGCCGGTGACCATGAGACCATCCATAACCTTGGAAAGTGGTGAAAGGAGCGAGGATGATCTGACACACAAGATAGTTGATATGGTCAGAATAAATCAGAGGCTCAGGGATAACATAGATATAGGTGCGCCCGACTTCATCATTGAGGATCTTTGGGAGCTTCTCCAGTATCATGTTTCCACATATTTCGATAACAGCCTCTCAGGTGTCCCGCAGGCAAGGCACAGGAGCGGCAGAGCGCTGAGAACCCTTACACAGAGGTTGAAAGGAAAACAGGGTAGGTTCAGAGGAAACCTATCAGGAAAGAGGGTTAACTTCTCGAGCAGAACGGTCATATCACCCGATCCATACCTCGGGATAAATGAGGTGGGTGTACCGATAGAGGTTGCAAAGGAACTGACAGTACCTGTGAGGGTGAACGAGAGAAACCTTACGTATCTGAAGAGTGTCGTGAAGAAGGGTTCGGATGTTCTCGGTGGAGCGAATTATATTATAAGACCTGATGGCAGGAAGAAGAAGATAACTGAGGAGAATAAGGATGAGATAGCTGAGGAGATAGGTCCGGGTTATATCGTGGAGAGACATCTGCAGGACGGGGACATTGTCCTCTTCAACAGACAGCCCTCACTTCACAGGATGTCAATAATGGCTCACAGGGTCAGGGTTATGCCGTACAGGACATTTAGATTGAATTTGTCTGTCTGCAAACCTTACAACGCGGATTTCGACGGGGATGAGATGAACCTTCACGTTCCGCAGACAGAGGAGGCACAGACAGAGGCGGAGATGCTCATGCTCGTGCAGAACCACATCCGCTCTCCAAGGTTCGGTGGACCGATTATAGGATGTATCCAGGATCATATCTCAGGTCTTTATCTCCTGACAAAAGGAGAGAGGATCATACCGAAGGAGAAAGCAATCCAGCTTCTCGGGAGTATAGGTATAGATGTAGATCTTGATGGGGACATCACAGGCAAAGAGTTGTTCAGCATGTTGCTTCCAAAAGATTTGAATCTCAAGTTCAAACCCTCCTCTTACAGGAAAGAGGAGGATATGGTTGTGATAAAGAAAGGTAAACTGATATCAGGAGTGATAGATGAGAAGGCGATTGGAGGAGAATCGGGTCTGCTCATCGAAGCCATAGAGAAGGATTACGGCAGTGATGAGGCAAGAGTATTCCTTGAAAGGGTGGCGATGCTCGGGATAAAGTTCCTGACCATGTATGGTTTCACCATAGGACTTGATGATGAGGATATATCCAAGGAAGCGAGGAGGAGGATAGACAAGATAATTGAGAAAGCTGAGAAGAGATGCTTTGAACTTATAGAGGAGTATGAAAATGGTGAGATGGAGCAGTTACCAGGGCAGACGCTCTCGGAGACACTTGAGACACATATACAGATGGTTCTCCAGCAGGCGCTGAATGAGGCAGCGAAGATAGTTGAAGAGGACCTTCCGGAGAACTGTGCTGTGGTGATGGCGAAGTCCGGTGCAAGGGGTTCGATGATAAACCTCACGCAGTTGGGTGGTGTGATAGGTCAGCAGACCCTTCAGGGTAAGAGGATACACAGAGGCTACACAGGAAGAACCCTCTCACACTTCAAGAAGGGTGAGCTCTCGCCAAAGGCACATGGTTTCGTCTCATCATCATTCAAAGGTGGAATGACTCCATACGAGTTCTTCTTCAACGCAATGAACGGAAGAGAAGGCCTTATGGATAAATCTCTGAGGACAAGGTACTCCGGTTACATGGAGAGAAGGTTGGTTAATGCACTCCAGGATCTGAAGATAGAGTATGACGGAACAGTTAGGGATAACAGAAAAGTCATCATTCAGTTCACTCCAGGAGAGGATCAGGTTGACCCGGCGAAGTCAAACTGGGGCAAGATAAATGTTAAGAGAATAGTCGAATCAGTGATTGGTGGTTAATATGGATTATGAGAAATATTTGAAAAGTCTTGAGGGAAAGATTCCAAAGAGTATCCTAGACGAGTTAAGGGAGAATCTGGAGAAGTACAAACCCAACAAGCAGGAGACAGAGAAGATAATCGAAAAGCTCCTGAAAGTTTACAAGAAGAGTTCATATGAGCCCGGGGAGGCTGTTGGAATAATAGCAGCACAGTCCATTTCAGAGCCGGCAACCCAGATGACAATGAGAACATATCACTTTGCAGGTGGTGCCGGTATTCAGGTAACCCTGGGTCTGCCGAAACTGATAGAGGTTGTTGATGCCAGAAGAGCACCCTCAACACCGGCCATGAAGATCTATCTCGAAGAGGAGTATAACAACAGGGAGGGTGCAAAGAAGATAGCTAACAGAATAAGAGAAACAAAACTCTCGGATGTTGTTGTTGAGGAGACAACCGATCTCGTGAATTTCGTGGTTGAGTTGAAACTGAACAGGAAGAAGCTGGAAGATTTGGAAATAGATGATGAGGAGCTCTTGAAGATGTTGAGGAAGGCAAGCAGGAAATACGATGTGGAGATAGAGGGGGATATTCTGAAGGTGAAGCCAAAGAAGACCGGTACCATAAGGGATCTTCAGAAGGTGAAGTTGAGGGCGTTGGAGGCTCACCTGAAGGGTATAAGGAACGTCAGTCAGGCTGTCGCAAGGGAGACCGATGAAGGTTGGATAATAGAGACTCTTGGATCGAACCTCAGTAAGGTTCTGAAGATGGAGGGTGTTGATTCCACCAGAACCATATCTAATGATATAAGGGAGGTGGAGGAGACTCTCGGTATAGAAGCGGCGAGGAACGCGATAGTAGATGAATGTATGTATACTCTGAAGGACCAAGGTCTGGATGTGGATATAAGACATATAATGCTTGTCGCTGATACAATGACAGCGGATGGTGAGATAAAGGCAATAGGCAGGTACGGTATAGCGGGTGAGAAGGGTTCCGTGCTCGCAAGGGCGAACTTCGAGGTGACGGTAAACCATTTAACGGATGCAGCGATAAAAGGTGAGGTTGATCCGCTGGAATCGATTGTGGAGAATGTCATAATAAATCAGGTCGTGCCGGTAGGGACCGGAATGTGCGACCTTCAGTTCAAACCTGTGAAGATTGGAAAGAAGTGATGTTCATGGATGAGGCAGGTATAAGAGAGATTCTAAAGAAGAAGGGTGTGGTGATAGGTTTCAAGGAGACCGTTAAGAAGAAGAAAGATATTGAAAGTGTTGTAGTTTCTAAAGATTGCCCTGAACACCTGAGGGAAAGGTTAAAATCCTTGAGGTTCAATATTGAAGAGTTTGATGGTAACTCCATATATATGGGGTCAGCACTTGGAAAGCCGTTCAATGTCGCAGTAATAGGGGTCAAAAAGGTGTCTAAGTGAGGGAGTTTGGGGCAGAGGAGATCAAGTATATAACCATTTTTGAGGAGTGTACTGGGACCGAGGTAAGGGATTGTATAGTTGAAGGTGACACAATATACTTCCTCGTGGAGAAGGGAAAGGTTGGGCTCGCTATAGGAAAGAATGGATTTTCGATAAGGAACGCTCAGAAACTCCTCAGGAAAAGAATAAAAGTATTTGAGTACGATGATGAAGAGGAGAAGTTCGTACGGAACATGATACCTCAATCCAATACGGTGTCGATAAAGAACAAGAAGGTACTGGTGACGGTTGACATTAAGGACAGGGGAAAAGTGATAGGAAAGAACGGCTCCAATATAAAAGTGATAAAGAAGTTTTTGAAGAGGAACGCTGGGATAGAGAATCTGGAGTTGAAGTAGATGGGTGATGTGGCGATATCACTGAAGGTCGTGCCGGATAGTCCGGAAGTCGATCTGGAGAAGCTCAAAGAAGAGATAGGGAAGAAGGTTAAGGTTGATGATATCAAGGAGGAGCCGATAGGTTTTGGATTAAAGGCACTTAAGATTTTAGTGGTGGTCCCGGACTCGGGTGGAGGGACCGATGAGATTGAGAGGAGTCTGGAAGAGATAGAAGGTGTGTCATCCGTCATAGTTGAGGGCGTAACCCTGATATGAATGGGCTCGTAGCTCAGTCTGGCAGACGTAAAGGCTGAAAGCACCTGGCTCTTAACCTTTGGGTGCTACCAGGGAGTCGCGGGTTCGAAGCAAGCCCTTCCGCTGGCGCGGAACCCCTTGCGATCCCGCCCGGGAGGGGGAATCCCGTCGAGCCCACCAATTCTCCCATAACCTTTTTAAAGTTTGGGGTCAAAACTGATAAAAATCGGTTTGAGAGGGCTTAAACCCCCATAACCGATAATTTTATATAGCTGAGATATAATCTATGGGTGTGATTGAATGACAACAAACAGACCGCTGGACGCACTTGACCAGGCCAAGGGAAAGAGAATAATAATCCGTCTCAAGAACGGTGACCAGATAGCCGGGGTGCTGAAGGCATTCGACCTCCACATAAATGTGTGGCTGGAGGATGCTGAACAGATAAACAGTGAAAAGAAGATCAAACTGGGAACCGTTATAGTCAGGGGTGACAACATACTCTTTGCTTCTCCGGAATAAAGGGTGGTTCTCATGAGTAAGGGCACCCCTTCCTTTGGTAAGCATCAAAGAAGAACCCATGTTAGATGCAGAAGGTGCGGTAGGAAGAGTTTTCATAAGAGAAAGGGCTACTGCGCTGCCTGCGGTTTTGGTAAAACCACCCATATAAAGAATGAGAACTGGAAGACCAGAAAGATAACAGGTGAGAGAAAGTTATGAGATGGCAGGTTGCACGTGGAAGGAGAAGTACAGGTGCAAAGATAAGGCAGCACAGGAAAAGAAGGAAGCATGAGATGGGGAGGGATATTCCTGAGACACATGTAGGAGATAAAAGGATTAAGAAGACGAGAGTAAGAGGGGGTGGCTTCAAGTTCAGGGTTCTATCTACGGATGTTGTTAATCTTATTGGTGTGGGCCTTGTGAAGGTGAAGGGTGTTCTTAAGAATGAGGCAAACCCGCATTATGTGAGGAGGAATATAATTACAAAGGGTGCGATCATTGAAACGGAGAAGGGGAAGGCAAAGGTGACTTCAAGACCAGGGCAGGATGGGATTGTGAACGCTGTTCCTGTAGAGGATTGATCTGTTTCTGATAAAATTTTTATTTTTTCAACAGGAAAAGAAATCATGATTCTGAAGAGAAGGTTCTACAGAAGGGACACAGCAAAGGTTGCACAGGAGCTTCTCGGTAAGGTTCTGTGTCATGAAGTGGATGGATACGTTCTGAAAGGGAAGATAGTGGAAACAGAAGCGTATTATGGTGAGAATGACCCTGGTTCCCATGCTTTCATCGGCATGACACCCAGGAATTCTGTGATGTATGGAGAGGCTGGTTTTTCTTATGTTTATTTCACTTATGGAATGCATCACATGCTGAACGTTGTTACGGAAAGGGTTGGTGTGGCAGGAGCGGTTCTGATAAGGGCAGTGGAGCCTCTTGAAGGAATCTATTTTATGAAGAAAAGGAGAAGAACTGATGATATTCGGAACCTCACAACCGGTCCGGGCAAACTCACCCAGGCCTTTGGTATAGACCTTTCTCATAACGGACTGGACCTGACCAACGGACCATTGAGGATAATGAAAGGTGATAAACCAAAAGAAATAGTTAGAACAGGGAGGATAGGAATCAACCAAGGCAAGGAGCTTCAGCTCAGGTTCTGTGTAAAGGATAGTCCGTTCCTCTCACGGAAAAATTATTTATAAAATTTTTGATATTATTTTTTATGCCTGGGGAACCAAAGTGGATTTTTATAACTGGCGGTGTATTGAGCGGTCTGGGCAAAGGTATAGTATCTGCTTCTGTATCGAAACTCCTTCAGGCAAGGGGTTTGAAGGTTGTCCCGATAAAATGTGATGGTTATCTGAATGTTGACCCCGGGACGATGAATCCAATAGAGCATGGTGAGGTCTTCGTTCTGGATGATGGTGGAGAGGTGGATATGGATTTTGGGCATTACGAAAGATTCCTTGGTCTGAACTGCAGGTTTGACTGGAATCTCACCTCAGGAAAGATCTTCAAATCAGTTATAGACAAGGAGCGGGAGGGTAAGTTCCTTGGTCAGACCGTGCAGATGATACCACATGTCACGGATGAGATCATAGGAAGGTTGGGAAGTATCGCGGAAGAGGAGAAACCTGATGTGATGGTGGTGGAGATAGGCGGCACAGTCGGTGATATAGAGAACATGCTCTTCCTTGAAGCCGTGAGGCAGATGAGGAACATTTACAGAGATTCTATGCTGATACATCTCACCCTCGTGCCTGTTTTGGATGTTGTGGGGGAGCAGAAGACCAAACCAACACAGCACAGTGTGAGGGAGTTGCAGAGGGTGGGGCTGGATGCTGATGTGATAATAGGGAGGAGTAAGGAGAAGTTGGATAAGAGGACAAAAAAGAAAATATCCCTCTTCTGCAATGTTCCTCCGGAAAATGTCATCTCGGATCCTGATATAGATAACATTTACGAAATACCACTTCTCCTTGAGGAAGAGGGTCTGGATAGGATAATGGTGAAGCATCTCGGGTTGGGGTCAAACGGCTGTGATCTCGGGAAATGGCGCGAACTCGTGGAGAATATGAAGAAACCTGAAAGAAGGGTGAAGGTCGGAATATGTGGTAAGTACACAAAACTCGAGGACTCCTATGTGAGTATAGTTGAAGCGCTGAGGCACGCGGCAGCCCATCAAAAAGCAGAAGTGGAGCTCAAGTGGGTTGAGACAACCGATATAGAAAAAGGTGAGTGCGATCTGTCGGTGTTAAAAGACGTGAATGGAGTGATAATTCCCGGTGGTTTTGGGAGTCGTGGTGCAGAGGGGAAGATTGAGGTAATAAGGTATGCACGTGAGAACGGTATTCCAATACTCGGTCTCTGTTTTGGTCTTCAGTTGATGGTGGTCGAGTTCGCGAGGAACGTATGCGGTTTGAAGGGCGCGAACACCACCGAAGTTGATGAGAATACAAAACACCCTGTGATAGATATACTCCCTGAACAGAAGAAGATTGTGAACAAGGGTGGGACCATGAGGTTAGGCGGTTACGAGGCGCATCTTAAAGAAGGGACACTCGTGAGAAAGCTCTACGGAAAACCTGTAGTAAGAGAAAGGCACAGGCACAGGTATGAGGTGAACCCTGATTATCATGAGATATTGGAAAGAAATGGCCTTGTTCTCTCAGGCATGAATGAGAATCTTGTGGAGTTCATAGAGTTGAAAAACCATCCATTCTATCTCGGAACTCAGGCACACCCGGAGTTCACTTCAAGTCTTGAGAAACCGAATCCCTGCTTCTATGGTTTTGTGAAGGCACTTCTGAAATAGTGGAGCCGGGGTCGAGATTCTCGCACCCTTTCTTTTGGTTCGGATGGTTTTAGAGGGGCGGGGGGGGCGCTCTTATTTCGACTTCGAGTACACCGGTTCCCTCTGGTTCTGCAGCCGGTTGCATAGCCACGCTGCCACCCCGGGACGTGGTATTATTTTTCTTTGAACAAGTATAAAGG
>QMZU01000015.1 GCA_003663345.1 Candidatus Aenigmatarchaeota archaeon
GACATAGTGATAATAAAACACATCTCAGCTCCAGCATTCAGCAGAGAAGAGATGGAAGAGTCGGTTGAAGAAGAGAAGGCATCACTTCCCTTCTGATTTTTCTTCAAGAATGAATTCAATCCTTTTGTTATTTTTACCTCGGGATTCAAACTTGGATATTTTAAACCTTCCCAGCTCTCCGGTGCTTCTCACATGAGTGCCTCCACAGGGAACCATATCGATATCATCTATCAGGATGATTCTCAGCTCCTTCACGGATTTCGGAAGTAAGGAGAGATTCGCTCTTCTCGGGTCAATCCTCTTCAGTGCCTCATCCCTTGGCATGAACTCTATTCTGACAGGAAGGTTCTCCTTGATTCTTCTGTTCACTTCTTCCTCTATCTCCGGTATCATTCCCTGGTCCACCCTCTCAAGGTTGAAATCTATCCTGGCTCTGTTCTCATGTATCTGGTTTCCTGTTGTGCTTGCACCGTAGAGTTTCAGAACCACATACGAGAGGAGGTGTTGAGCTGTATGGTATCTCATGTGGTTATACCTTCTTACCCAGTCGATTTCACCCCTCACCTCAACACCTTCCGGTATTTCTCTGTCAAGGTGGTGCCAGATGCCATCCTTTTTGATGACTTTCAGAACTCTCGCCTTCTCACCATTCCAGTAGAGATAACCGGTATCGGTCGGCTGGCCACCACCTTCCGGGTAAAAAGCCGTTCTGTCCAGGAGGACAGAATTTTCCCTGCTCTGGATAACTCTGGCCGTGAACTCCTTCAGATAGCAGTCCTTGAAATAAAGAAGTTCAGTCATATCGATCCTCCTCAAAACTCTCCCTTATCTGGTCTGCTATTGTTTCCTCTTCCGGTTTCTTGTGTTCGGTGTGGAAGATTCCCAGAGTTGATATTATCGCGGTTGTGATTATTATCGCAAAGACTATCTGGGTGAATATCTGCGTTCCCTCTATGTGGTATTCTATGAACGGCATTGAGGCGAGGACAGCTGCTGCCAGCCCTCTTGGAAGCATATACGTCATCAGCTTCTTCTCCTTTTCGGTGAAACCTGCACCTATGCTTGCGATCCTCACAGCGATGAATCTCGTTACGAGTATGACCAGTGAGAGCACAACTCCGAGTATTATTGGAACTACGTCCTGGAGAACTATGAGCGCTCCGAGTGTGACGAAGAAAAAGGTCTTGACGAAAAATGATATGTTTGCGTGGAAGTGTTTGGTCTCAAGAGTGAGTCCTGATTCTATGTTCTCGAGTTTCAGCATCTCACCGAACTCCCTGCCGTTCCCGAGAACGATACCTATCATCAATGATGCTATGGCACCATTCCCCCCGAGGGTTTCGACAGCCGGGTAAACAAAAAATAGGTAGGCAAGAGTGAGCATGTAGTAGTAGTCGTTCTTTTTCAGCACCTGGAGGAAGAAGAGCCAGACCAGACCCGCGATGAAACCTATGACAAGGGATATGGAAAAGGACGAGGCAACCGCTTGTAGCGGTCCCTGGATGTCAACACTTCCAAGACTCTGCCCCTTGGTTATCATTCCCATCAGAACCAGACTTATGACTATGCAGAGCGGGTCGGTCAGCGCTGACTCTATATCCATTATCAGCGCCGGCTCCTCTCTCAGGTCCTTCATGGATGAGACTATGGGTATGACTATTGCAGAGCTCACGCCACCAACTATACTCCCTAAGAGAAGTGATTTGAGGAAGGAGAGGGAGAAGAAGTAATAGGTTATGAGCGCAACCGATACTGCGGAGAAACCAAAACCGAGCAATGCCAGAAGCAGGGCACGGGGAACCTCCCTTATTAATTTATAAACGTTCATGTTCAGACCAGCATCGAATAATATTATTAGCAATGCGAGGGCTGAGAACGCGGGTATGAAGTCTATGAGCGGTCCTGTTTCTATTATACCCATTACAGGTCCGAGGATGAGACCGAGAAGAAGTAACCATATCAGATCCGGTATCTTCGTCTTCCTGAAGAAGGCATTTGCGAAGAAACCTATCGTTATTATGGAGCCGATTAAAAGAAATACAGTGGTGACATCCATGGTAAAAATATAAAGTGGTTCATTTAAAAGGTTTGGTAATGAACGTTCTTAATCCTGCTACAAGGGTCAGAGGTCTGAAGTGTTTTCTATGCGGGAGAATGTATGATTTTCAGGATATAGTCTTCAGGTGCGAGTGTGGCGGAAGTCTGGTGGTGGCTTATGATTACAGCGCCATCAGAAAGGTTCTGAATGAAGAGTGGAAAGACAGGTGCGTGGAGCACTGGAAGTACTGGCCCTTCTATCCTGTTGACCCGAGGAATAAGGTTAGTCTTGGAGAGGGTGGGACACCTCTGTTGAAGGATGAAGTGCTTCTTAAAAATGAAACTGTGAACCACACGGGCTCCTTCAAGGACAGGGGAAGCACTGTTGAGATAACCAGGGCTCTGGAGCTCGGGGCCTCAGAGGTGGTCTGTGCATCAACAGGCAACATGGGTGCGTCCGTAGCAGTGTATTCGAGGCGCGCGAACCTTAAGTGTAAGATATTCGTGCCGGACTTTGCGCCTTCACACAAATTAAAGCAGATAGAGAGCACAGGTGTTGAGGTCATCAGGGTCAAGGGAAGTTACACAGATGCCTTGAAAAGAAGTGTTGAATATTACGAGAAATACGGTTCGTATCTGATGGGAGATTACCCGTACAGGGGTGAGGGTGAGAAGAGTATTGGTTTTGAGATAGCGGAGCAGTTGGACTGGAAACCACCACAGTATCTGTTTGTCCCAATCGGGAACGGTACACTGATCTCCTCATGTTATAAAGCGTTTGTTGAGATGAAGGAGACTGGATTGATAAGAAAGATGCCAAAATTTGTCGGTGTTCAGGCGAGGAACTGCAACCCTGTTGTGGATGCATGGGAAAGAGACCTTGATAGAGTTGAACCACAGAAAGACACCAGAACCGTGGCAACAGCGATAAACTGCCCGGACCCTCTGGACGGGAACAAAGCGCTATACGCGTTGAAGAACAGTGATGGCATCGGGTTATGCGTGAGCGAAGATGAGATTCTTGAGGCGAAGAAGATTCTGGGCAGGAAGGGTTTCTATGTGGAAGAGGCGGGGGCGGTGGCTTATGCCGGCTGGTTGAAGATCAGAGATGAGGTCAAATCATCATTATGTATTTTAACCGGTCACGGATTGAAAAGTTGAATATATATTTTACAATATATTCTTTAGAAAATATTTTTTGAGAAGGAAATTTTATGTTACAGGAATGTTTATAAGTGAGATGGGCTAAAAACACTATATATTGTGGTTCTCCTTTGAGAAAGCCACTATATATTGTATTTTCCAGTGGGTAATGAATATGCGCTGTCCTTACTGTAATTTCGAGGAGACCAGAGTCATAGATACCAGGGAGAGTGGAGAATGCACAAGAAGGAGAAGGGAATGTTTGGAATGCGGGAGACGTTTCACAACCTATGAGAGGTTCGAGCTTCTGAATCTCACTGTTCTGAAAAAGAATGGGAGCCGGGAGCAGTTCGATAGGAACAAAGTTAAAAGTGGTATACTCAAAGCTGTGGAGAAGAGACCGATCACAGAGGAGCAGGTGGATTTGATCGTTGACAGGATTGAGAATGAGTTGAGAGGAATGGGTTCTGAGGAGATCGAGAGTAAAGTTATAGGAGAGCTTGTGATGAGGGAGTTGAGGAAAATCGATCCTGTAGCGTACTTGAGGTTCGCTTCTGTTTACCGGCAGTTCAGTGATATAACATCCTTCGAGAAAGAATTGAAGAACTTAAAGGAGGAAAAATTATGAATCTAACTGAGAACGCTCTTAAGGTTCTTGAGAAAAGATATCTGAGAAGGGATAAGGATGGAAAAATTATAGAAAAACCCGAGGAGCTCTTCAGGAGGGTTGCAAAAGCCATTGCAAAGGCAGACGAGCTTTACGGTGAAGACCCAAAAGTCAGTGAGAAGAAATTCTATGAAATGATGACCAACCTTGAGTTCCTACCGAACTCGCCGACGCTCATGAATGCCGGCACAGAACTTGGACAGCTATCAGCGTGTTTTGTCTTACCTGTGGATGACTCCATGGAAGGTATATTCGATGCTCTCAAGAATACCGCCTTGATACACAAGAGTGGTGGTGGAACCGGTTTCTCATTCTCCCGCCTCAGGCCAAAGGGTGATATAGTGAAGAGCACGGGAGGTGTTGCTTCAGGACCACTCTCATTTATGCAGACCTTCAACACAGCCACCGAAACCATAAAGCAGGGTGGAAAGAGAAGGGGCGCGAACATGGGGATACTGAGAGTGGACCATCCTGACATAATAGAGTTCATAAAATCAAAAGAGGAGGAAGGGGTTCTGAACAACTTCAACATTTCGGTTGCGATAACGGATAAATTCATGGAGGCGCTCGAAAAGGATGAGGAGTACGACCTTGTAAATCCTAGAACAAAAGAGGTTGTAAGGAGGTTGAGGGCAAGGGATGTTTTTGATCTCATAACGAAGATGGCTTGGAAGAACGGTGAGCCTGGAATAATTTTCATAGACAGGATAAATGAGGACAATCCAACACCTCATATAGGGGAGATTGAATCAACAAACCCCTGCGTGACCGGAGATACGCTCCTGCCAACAGAGGCAGGGTTGGTTCCGATAAAGGAGCTGTTTGAAAAGAATCCCACAACACTCTCCCTGCCGATAGCGGTTGATGGTCGTTCCGTTGGGGTGGAAGGTATTCAGAAGGCACTTCCGACCAAGTATCTCTTCACCGGAGTAAAGCCTGTCTACCGTCTCCTCACAAAAGAGGGTTATGAGATAAAGGTCACTGATAATCATATGTTCCTGACGCCTGATGGATGGAAAGCTCTGAAGGAGTTAAAAGAAGGAGATTATGTCTGCATACAGATGGATGGTATGTTTTCGGAGAAACGGGAGTTGCCAGATATAGAATGTATTAGGAAGCTGAACAAAAAATACAGGAAGGATTTGAATCTTCCTGAAGAGTGGGGCGAGGACCTAGGGTTCGTGCTCGGGCTCCTGATAGGTGATGGGTGGTTGAGAGAGGACAGGATCGGATTCACATTCTCTTCCGAAGAGACCGAACTTATGGAAAGGGTAAGGTCAATAATCTCGGTGTGGTATGGTGATGTCAAACCTGTGAGAAGGGAGAACGGTGTTTACCACCTTTCATATCATGCAAGGGGTTTTGTTGAGTTCTTCAAGATACTTGGTGTTGGAGAATGGAAATCTCATGAAAAGAGGGTACCGTGGAGTGTACTGAGAGCACCCGAGGACGCGGTCCGTGGTTTCCTCAGGGGTTTGTTCACAGCAGACGGAAGCGTCCAGGGTACTCTGAAGAAGGGAAGGTCTATCAGATTGTCATCAACCTCTCTGGGATTGCTCAAAGATGTTCAATTGCTTCTCCTTAACTTCGGAATCAAGTCGAAGATATATCAGAGGAGAAAGAGGGAGCAGAAAAACTTCCGATATGTCACAAGAGATGGTGAGGAGAGGGAGTATGAAGGAAGACTCTTTCATGAACTTGTGGTGTCACGTGACGGTATGTTGAAATTCATAGAGAGAATTGGTCTGGAGCCAAGAAATATGGAGAGGTTCAAGGAATCAGAACGGGTTTACAGGGACAGGTTCTACGCAAGGATTGAAAGGATTGAATACATTGGTGAAGAGAGGGTATATGATCTCACGGAGCCGAGAACCCGTTCCTTTATAGGGAACGGATTTATTCTTCACAACTGCGGAGAACAGCCACTGCTCCCCTACGAATCCTGCAATCTCGGTTCTGTAAACCTTTCAAAGGTTGTGAAGGATGGAAAAATAGACTGGGAGAAGCTTGAGAGGATAGTCAGAGATTCTGTCCATTTCCTTGATAATGTCATAGATGTGAACAAGTATCCAATACCTGAGATAGATGAGATGACCAAAGCTAATAGAAAGATTGGACTCGGTGTTATGGGTTTCGCCGACATGCTGATACAGTTGGGAATTCCTTACAACAGCGAGGAGGCTGTGAAGAAGGCGGAGGAGGTTATGAAGTTCATTCAGGAAAAGGGCAAGGAGATGTCAGAGGAGCTGGCGAAGAGAAGAGGGAACTTCCCGAACTATGAAGGAAGTATCTATGATGGAAAGAGGATGATGAGGAACGCGACCGTGACCACAATAGCACCCACCGGAACTATATCGATTATAGCCGGGACATCCAGCGGTATTGAACCCCTCTTTGCGATATCATACGTAAGGAACGTTGGTGAGAGTCTAGGGACAGAGCTGGTGGAGGTGAACCCGTTCTTTGAAAAGATGTGTAAAGAGGAAGGAATATATTCAGAGGAACTAATGAGAAAGGTCGCATCCACCACGAGCATACAGGATATGGAGGAAATACCCGAGAGAATAAGGAGGCTATTCATCACAGCTCATGATGTGACACCCGAACAGCACATAAGGATACAGGCAGCATTCCAGAAGTACACTGATAATGCCGTTTCTAAGACAATCAACTTTCCGAACAGCGCAACTGTAGATGACGTTAGAGAGGCATACCTACTCGCCTACAAACTCGGATGCAAGGGCGTGACCGTTTACAGGGACGGCAGCAGGGAGGTTCAGGTCATAACAACCGTCAAGAGAAAGACCCTCAGACCCAGACCAAGGCCCAAGACTATAAAGGGTGCAACACAGGAGATAAGGACAGGATGCGGTGACCTTTATGTCACGATAAATGAGGATGAAAATGGGTTGTTTGAGTTATTCGCACAGATGGGCAAGTCAGGTGGTTGCATCGCTTCGTTCACCGAGGCGGTTGCCCGTCTGATATCCCTTTCGCTCCGCTCAGGAATAGATCCGAATGAGATAAGGAAACAGCTGGCGGGGAT
Source organism: Candidatus Aenigmatarchaeota archaeon (assembly GCA_003663345.1). Classification (GTDB taxonomy): domain Archaea; phylum Aenigmatarchaeota; class Aenigmatarchaeia; order PWEA01; family B50-G16; genus B50-G16. The sequence continues at coordinate 6,894 of QMZU01000015.1, forward strand.
AAGGTGTCCGAGACCTTCCTGGGAAAATGGGACACCGATACAATCCTGCGCTGATGCAATAGAGAAGGCAATGGCCAGGTACATGCGCGGGGAGGCCACGACCACACAGGCGAAGGTGGAGAGTTTCATCAAAAAAGATGAGGGAAATGAAGCGATAATAAAGAAAGGTATATCGCCTGAATGTCCGGAATGTGGTGAGATGCTTGAGTTCTCGGAAGGGTGTGTTGTCTGCAGGGCATGTGGATACTCGGAGTGTGGTTAGATGATAATACTTTATTATGGTGATGGCAAGGGGAAGACCACAGCATCCCTTGGAATTGCACTCAGAGCGGTAGGTCACGGGATGAAGGTCTCTGTTATTCAGTTCATGAAGGCGAGGCCAACCGGTGAGTACTTTGCTCAGGAGTTCATAGACGGGCTGAGTATCCGCCAGTTCGGAAGAGATGTTTTCGTGGATGAGCCGATAAAAGATGATTTCGAACTGGCTCAGAAGGCGCTGGAGTTCGCGAGAGATGAGATTCAAAAGAGGGATGTTGTTATACTCGATGAGGTCAATATCGCACTCAGTAAAGGTCTGTTGAAGAAGGATGAAGTGCTTGGTCTTCTCGACTCCGTTCCGGATGGGAAACATGTTGTTCTTACAGGAAGGAACCCACCGGATTATCTCATCAAAAAGGCTGATCTGGTGACAGAGATGAGGGAGGTGAAGCACCCTTACAGGAAGGGTGTTAGCGCTGTGAAGGGTATAGATTGGTGATGAAATGAAAATAAAGAAAGATATGTCGATAGGAGAGATCGTCGCGAGATGGCCCGAGACGGTTGAGGTCTTTTTCAGGAATGGACTTCATTGTGTGGGGTGCCATATAGCCTCGTTCGAGACCTTGGAGGATGGAGCAAGAGCACATGGTATAGACCTCAAGAAGCTTCTGAAGGAGTTGAACGAAGCGGTGAAGTGAGATGTATCATAAGAATGCCGATAAGGCCACAGGAACCTCTTACTCCTTCCCGGAGCATGTTACACCGAGCGGTATGTGTTCCATATGCACCAAGTGCGGAAGATGTGAGATAGGTCTCAGAGCAAAGGAGGGTTTATCACCGTTTCCAAAACCTTTCGGTGTTGCGCAGTTCGGCGCGGAGAAGAAGACGCCTGATATAAATGACCTGAACATCGTGCCAGAATTGTTCGGTGATGGCGTATTCTTTGGTGATGTCTCTATCGAGACTACAATAGGTTCCTTCAGGGTCAGAGCACCTGTCAGTATAGCTGCGATGGGTTCGACCAAAGTTGCAAGTGTTCACGGAGAGGCTCTTTCAGAGGGTGCTGCAAGAGCCGGTATACCGATCGTGATAGGGGAGAACGTTCTGGTGACATACGGAGAGGAAGGTTTGAGAAAGAGGATAGAACCGTTTCTCAAAAATTATGATGGATATGGTGCTGTGCTGGTTCAGGGTAATGAACAGGAGCAGAAGATGGGTGTATTTGAGAGGGGTGTGAAGATGGGCGCTCACGGTATAGAGATAAAGGTATCCCAGGGTGCGAAGCCAGGACTGGGTGGTGAGGTGGAGTTCCGGGGCGAGCACCTTGCAAAGAAGTATCAGAAGTATGGATACAGGGTTCTGGAAATAGGAGAGGATGAGAATGGTAAGATTTACCAGAGGCATGCGCTACCTGGTTCGCTGTTTGAAGAGGAATTCGGAGAGAAGCTCAAGAAGTATTCCGAACTCGGTGTGCCTATATGGATCAAGGTTGCTGCTGGTTCAGGGCTTCTCAGGTTTCTGGAGTTCTTGAATGAGATGAAAAGAGATGGTGTTCCCATTGAGTGTGTCACCGTTGATGGTATGGGTGGAGGAACCGGAATGTCGCCGTGGGTTATTATGAACGAGATAGGACTCCATTCATCAAATATTCTCCCTGCTCTCAGTGACCTTGATTTTGACGTATTGGTGGCAGGTGGGTACAATACCGGTGTTGATATTGCCAAGGCCATGATGCTCGGAGCCGATGGTGTTGCAATTGGAAGGGCCTTCCTTGTGGCGGCAAATGTCAGTGAGAACGGAATTGTGAATTACGTGAAGAGCTTGAAGGGGGACCTCCAGATGGTCTGTGCAACCCAGAGGGTCAAGAGTGTGAAAGATTTAAAAGGAAGGAGAGAGAGATTATATCCACTGACAAAGGAAGCGGCAGAGGTGTTTGGCCTCTCTCAGGACCCCAGAAAAGTTTTGAGGTGAAGAAATGAAGGTAACGGTTGACCATGAAGCGTGTATAGGATGTGGAAGCTGTGTTGCTCTCTGTCCTGAGGTCTTCGAGCTCGGGGAGGATGGAAAATCGCATGTGAAGAATCCTGATGCATGCGACCAGTGCAACTGTCAGGAGGCGGCCGATGTTTGTCCGGTGGGGGCAATCACTCTGGAGTGATTATCCACTCCACCACAAATATTTTTTTATATTTTAATGAGAAGATAAGGTTGGGTTGGTTATGATAACTCTGAAGGACTTCTATGCTGACTGGTGTGCTCCCTGTAAGAAGCAGGAGAAGGTTATAAAGAAGGTTCTGAAGGAGTTCAACGGTCATATAAACCTTGAGAAAATAAATGTCGAGGAGCGCCCTGAGGAGGCGTCAAAATACTCGGTTCTGAGCCTACCCACACTTGTTATTGAAAAAGAAGGAAAGATATGTGAGAAACTTATCGGTTTTACGAGCGCGGAGAAATTGAAAGAGATTCTGAACAAGACTTTTTAAAGTGATTCTCCAAATTAATTCTATGCTTGGTTATCTTGAGGTCAATAGACTTCTCAGGAAGCATGGAATACCGAAACCAAAGGAGTTTGTGATGAGAAAATCCTCTGATCTTCCAAGTATAGGATTTCCTGTTGTTATGAAATTGCTCTCACCGGATGTTATTCACAAAACGGATGTGGGTGGTGTGGTCACCGGAATAGATTCCAGAAAAAAGGTCATTGAAACATTCAGGTCCTTCAGGGAACTCACCAAGAGAAGGAATTTCAGGTTCAATGGTGTGCTGGTTCAGGAGGAGCTAAAGGGTGTGGAGACTATAGTGGGTATCAAGAAGGATCCGCAGTTTGGTCATGTTCTGATGTTCGGGCTTGGTGGAATATTTGTAGAGATAATGGAGGATGTTAGTCTCAGAATCTGTCCAGTTAGGAAGAGCGAGATACGTGAGATGATTAGAGAGATAAAGGGTTATCCTCTTCTAAAGGGGTTCCGTGGTTCTGAGCCGGTTGATGAGAAGAAATTGGTGGATGTTATGAAGAAGGTTTCAGTGATGGCTGTTGAGGAGGATTTGAAGGAAATGGACATAAATCCGCTGATATGTAACTCAAAAGGTTGCTGGGCTGCTGATGTTAGAATAATGTAATGGTGGACCGGCCGGGACCCTCTTTTCCTTCGGTCCGGAAGGGTTGATAAGGGAGGGTGTGGCTCCCTTATTTTGAACCCGGGATCTCCACCACTCTGGTTCTCATTGCCAAGGTGGCGTCCTTTCGCTCTTGGAGTTCCGCTAGACCACCGGCCCATTTAAATGGTGGGTCTGGCAGGATTCTCCCCCTTCCCATCCGGTGAGGATGGGTTGATA
>QMZU01000016.1 GCA_003663345.1 Candidatus Aenigmatarchaeota archaeon
GAACAGAATAAAGGAACTCAAAAGAACATATACAGTTGTTACAAAATGGACTTTCTTCCTCACACTACCATTCTTGGTACTGATGCTCCTCTTCCCGGATTCAATCCTCAGGATTCTTTTCGGTGAAGAGTATGTGTCCGGCGCCACGGCTCTTTCCATCTTATCCCTCGGATTCTTTCTCAGCGTTTCGGTAGGCCCTGTAGCTTCGATAATCCTCACACTCGGAAGAACCAAACTGAACCTTCTGGTCTCGATAATTTCTGCGCTTCTCACCGTAATTCTGAGCATCGTGCTCGTCCCGATTTACGGTATAAACGGCGCGGCTGTTGCCACAGGAATATCTCAAGTATCCTTTACAGCAATCCTCTTCCTCTTTGTTTACAAATTCCTCAAGACGCAGCCTTTTAACCTCCATTATATCAAAGCGGTATGTGCGGTTCTAATCTCCTCTTCTCTAATATATTTTATATTTAAAACGACCTTTACATTAATACCATTACCATTTCTCTTGATGTCTTTTGTCTTATTTCTGTTTCTGTACATATTTTTACTTTTAATTTTTAAGTCACTTGACGAAGAGGATTTGATGATAATAAAGGCACTTGAGAAGAAGACAGGTATAAGGTTGGGGTGGATTAGAAGAGTTATGAGGAAACTGATTCGGTGATTTTGAACATCCCTTCAATAGATTCTTCTATCTTTCTTTTAACCTCAAAACCAAGTTCATTCCTAGCTTTACTCACATCCACATCGAACGACTCACTTACCACTTCATCCTTTCTGGGGTTTTCCACATATTCAACCTTTGGTGAGAATCCGAATTTTCTGGATATATCAGCAATTTTCTCCGCTATTTCTGCAATACTAACAGAAGAACTGTTTGCTATATTATAGATTTCAAAGCCATTTTCAATCATCTCGATACCTTTGACATATGCTTCAGCAACATCCTCCACGTGAATGAAATTTCGTTTCTGTATTCCCGGCGAGAACACTCTGAGTGGTTCATTCTTTGTGACATTCATGAAAAACTTGTTTATCACAGTAGGTTTTGTTATCAGTTTTCCATCAAAGATATACGAACCGTAAATGTTACTCTTAACAAACACGAATGCCGGGAAACCTTCCATATGTGAAAGTGTTCTTACAACCTCCATCCCAAGCAATTTCTGTTTTCCATAAATATTCACAGGTTCTCGGGGATGAAGTTCAGTTATGGGAATAATCATAGGATTGCCATATACCGCCATGGATGCGGCAAATATAAGACCAGAACCATTCTTGCCAGCTACACGGCACACATTCTCCGTGCCCTTTATATTCACCCCAAACGCGACATCGGGATTTTCATTACACGCATCCACACCCGTTACAGAAGCAAGATGAATTATAACATCCACACCATTAAACGCTTTCTTCAAAGAATCAGAATCTCTTATGTCAACATCGAACAGTTCCACACCATCTATTTTTTTCAACTGACTTTTGTAGCCGTTATCAACGCCAACAACATCATATCTATCTCTTAACCTCTTCACCAGCGCAAGTCCCACATAGCCACATATACCAGTTATACCGATTCTCATTCGCTCAGACCTTCCCTCCACTTTATCTTCGGAATTATATGTCTTTTATACTTCTCTATCCTCTCCTTGTGGGGGATAAGATCTTCAAGCATATACCTTATCGAATCATCGACTGTGTACTTTCTTCTGAAACCCATTTCACCAAGTTTCTTGTAATCCACATTGTAATAATGCTCCTCTGCTTCAACTCGAGGGTTTTCTATTCTCTCTATCACAGGATCAAGCCCCAGTTCTTTTCCAATATTTTGCACTTTCTCGGCAATCTCATTTATATTCAGCACTTCTGTTAATTGATTTACAACCCGATATTCGCCCTCCTTTGGAGGATTTCTCATTATGGTCTCTATACATCTCATTGTATCCATTATATTCAAAAAACCACGTGTCTGATTTCCCTTACCGTAAGGTGTGAGGGGGTGACCTATAACAGCCTGAGCGCAGAACCTGTTTATAACGGTGCCGAATGCCTCATCAAAATCAAACCTTGTAACCAATCTCTCGTCAACCGCCGTCTCATCTGTCCGGGTCCCATAAACAACTCCCTGCATTATATCCGTAGACCTCAGACCCCATATCTTACATGCAAGCATTATGTTATTACTGTCGTGCACCTTTGTCTGATGATAAAATGAGCCGGCCTGTCTCGGGAAGGGAAGAACATCTTTCCTCCCTCTATATTCAATCTCAAAAAAACCCTCAGGAATATCGATATTTGGGGTTCCGTACTCTCCCATTGTCCCCAACTTTATAAGATGTGCCTCTGGACTGAACTCCTTCATGGCAAAAAGCAGGTTCAGCGTCCCGTTTACATTATTCTCATGCGTCTCAACGGCATGGTGAACATCTATCATTGAATAGGGTGCCGATGGTATCTCAGCGAAATGTACAATCACATCAGGTCTATATTTTTTTATTATTTTTTCCACAAATTCATAATCTCTCAAATCGCCCTCTTCAAAGATTATCTTCTTTCCAAAATTCTCTTCAAAGGCCCGAATGCGTTCATCCATAGACCTTATGGGAAGCGCAGAATCCGAGCCAATCTCCCTAACCCTCTCCCTTCTCGAGAAATTATCAACTCCAATAACTTCGTAATCATATTTGTTTGCAAGCTTCATAGACAGAGGCCATCCCAGATACCCGTCTGCTCCCAGAACCATGACCTTCATATTATCACTTCATTTTAGAGTAACATATTTATTTAAAGTTTACTATAATATGAAGTAACCGGTGAGCTGATGAAGAAATCCGACCTCGAGATCCTTTCCGAAAAATTCGAAAACATCGGTCTCACTACCTACCAATCCAGCGCTCTTGCAACACTGTTGATCCTCAAAGAGGCAAAAGCCCTTGAAATAGCAAATATATCAGGAATACCAAAGGCAAGAATATACCAGATACTCGAAGAGCTTATGAAAGTTGGCTTGATAAGAAAAAAACCCACGAGGCCAGCCATTTACAGGTCTCTGGAGCCTGAAAAAGTTATGAAAAACTTGATGAAATACAAAAAGAAAAAACTACTTGAAGAGATGAATTTACTTAAGGAGGAAGGCGAAGAAATATTCAAAATACTGGAAACATATAAACACGAGAAAACCACCACCACACACCCAATTTTCGAAATACTTTCAGGGGGCGAAGTTTCTGAAGCAGAGACAAGAAAAATCTACAGAAAGGCAAGAAATAACTTAAAAATAATATCCGGAGTTTTTGAATACCTACCACATGTTATGGATGAACTCATTGATGCGAAAAAGAGGGGGGTTAAAATTAAGGTCATTCTTAAGAAAAATGTAAAGGATAAGAGGTCAAAAATGATACAGAATAATGTCATATCCAAATTGAACAACATAGCAGAAGTAAGAATGGTTGATGACACACCATTGAGAGGAACGATTGGTAATGATATCTGCATCCTTTCAGTGGATGAGGGCAAAGTTATACCTTTTGAGAAAGAGGTGATAATTTCGGAGAATCCAAAACTGGTCAGAGCCATGAACCACTATTTCGACCTTCTCTGGGGGAATCCATGAATATCTTCATAGTATATTATTTCCCCCTCTTTGATATCTCTCAGCACCTTTTTGCCAACAACCTCATCAACGAACAATGGACTTATACCATCTTCCGGTCTTAATGAGGTTAATATATCATGTGTCAGGATACTTCCTTTAGGTATATCAACTTTTGCTGCGAGACTTCTTCTCATCATCCTCTTTATTTTCAATTCCGATGATAAAGGACCTGTCTTAACTGTACCCATCATCCTCTCAATCTTCTTTATGTCATCAACAATCTCTTTCATCTCCTTTGGGTCTGCAGAGAGTCTGTGGTCACCTATTGGATTATTTTTATCCAAAGTGAAGTGCTTCTCTATAACCCTTGCACCGAGCAGAACAGCTACTTTGGAAGCCAAGGTTCCAATAGTATGATCAGAGTAACCGACCATAACTCCAAATCTTTCCCTCAGAAATGGTATTGTTGACAGATTCGCATCTTCCAAAGGACATGGGTATGAACCTACACAATGTAGAAGCACGAGTCTCTCCTTTGGGATTTCTGACAGAACTCTTTCAATCTCTTCAATTCTTGCAAAACCCGTTGAAAGAAGAATTGGTTTTCCCTTTTTGATTATATACCTCAGTAAAGGCAGATTTGTCAGGTCACCAGAACCTATTTTGAAGAAATCACCTATCTCATACAGAAGTTCGGCCATTTCCTCATCCCACACACTCGCACAGTAATCCACCCCTTTCTTCTTGGCATATCCCGCTAACTCAACAAATTCATCATTGGAAAATTCAAGTTCTTCGAATCTTTCCAGTTGTGATTTATACTTTCCACTTACCATAGGAAGCGGTTCCATAACTCTGGTCACGAGTCTCCTTCCCCTGTACATCTGAAATTTAACAGCATTCACACCGGCCTTTGCGGCCTCTCTCACATACTTCTTGGCAAGATTAAAATCACCACCGTGGTTTCCACCGACCTCCGCAATTACGTACACACTCTTATTCAGATCGCACTTACCTATCTTCATGCTTTCCCCTCATTATAGCCTCTGCCAGAATAAAATCAATCGGTTCATTTATATCTACCGCCCTTTCCGGTTCGATATAGATATACCTTATATCATTTCCAAGTGCAAACCCCTTTCCATCCCATCTTTCAAGCAATTCTCTCTTCCTTATGTAGATTGAACCCGTAAACCCCAGAGCCTCTGGAAGGTCCTGCCTCTGAAGGAATGTTTCTGTGGTTATCTCGCTGAACGGATATAGTCTATCCCCTTCCCTTCTGTAAGCCCTCATAGGATGAGTACCGATAATTCTTGTCACAGAGACCACAGAGTCACAACCACTATCGATAATTTTTTCTATACCCTCATCTATATCCTTTGCCTCTATGAACGGGTTTGTTGGTTGAATTGAAACAATTATATCGAAAATCTCACCGATTTTATCAAAACTCTCCATCACATGTTTTGCCACGGCCACAAGAGGAACATCATCCCTCGCCAGTTCCTCAGGCCTCATCAACACCTCCGCACCGAACCTCCTTGCAACCTTCGCTATCTCCTCATCCTCCGTAGAAACGACCACCCTGTCCAGATTCTTTGACTTGAGCGCTTCCTCTATAACATAAGAGACTAGCGGCTTTCCTGCAAGTTCTTTCAAATTTTTATCCGGTATTCTTTTGGAACCCCTCCTTGCAGGTATGATACCCAGAACCTTAACCATGCCTACCACTTTTTATCAGTTGTTCAACCAACCAGAGGTCATACTCAGAATCTATGTGTATGGATTCATCCTCGCTCATGAGTATGTGTCCGACCTTGTTACCGACAGCCCTGCCACTTTTCCACACATCACTCTTAGACGCATATATTGCGCCATTCTCAAGATAGAGCGTCTCCCTGTCATCCTTCAACAATCTCTTTTCAAATAACGGCACAAGACCGTACATCCCAGGTTTCCAGTGAAATTTTATATCAGGAGTCACACTGATAACAGAATCCATATCAAATATGAGCATCGTATTCACAGCCTCGTCTATATGATGTCTCTTCTTTAAGGGTGATACCACATGTAAAAGTACGACTATATCTGGTTCATATCCTTCCCTTTCCAGTTTCTCTAAAGTGTACTTCACGACATTCTCCACAGGGACCCCTCTTCTCGCCAGTTCCTCAGGTCTCATCAACACCTCCGCACCATACCTCCTTGCGACCCTCGCTATCTCCTCATCCTCCGTAGAAACGACCACCCTGTCCAGATTCTTTGATTTAAGCGCTTCCTCTATGGTATAAGCAATCAACGGTTTGCCGGCAACTTCTGTGAGAGCTATACTCTCACCATTCAGTCTAGATTCTCTTCTGGCGGGTATAAGTCCAAGTACCTTGAGATTCTCGAGCTTCTCCTTGAGATGCTTCTTCACGAACTCTTCCTTCACAACTCTTCTCGCTTCCATCCTTCCCTTAAAATTCTTTGACATGTTTGCTCCATGCCGTCTGTAATAAAGAAGCGGGAGGTTTACATTGTATACTTTGAACCTGCTCGTGAACCGTAACCAGAAATCATAATCCTCCTGATACTTAAGGGATTCATTGTAGCCACCTATCTCATCATAACATCTTCTCCGGAACATCGCCCCCGCAGCCAGAGGGCTTCTGTGAAGAAGTTTCACCTCATCATTCACTCTCATCAATCTTTTGTAATGCTTTATGTTTCCGTCGGCATCTACTTCATAATAATCCGGATAAACAAGGTCTATATCAGGATTCTTATCCAGTATGGTACTCTCTATCAAAAGAATATTTTCATCGAAGAAATCATCGGCATCCAGTCTTATTATATACTCTCCACAGGATGCCTTTATCCCATGATTGCATGCAGTTGGAAGACCGAGTCCATTTAGTCGGACAACCTTTATTTTTTCAGGATACTTTTTAACATACTCCTCAAGTATCTGTGGTGTTTCATCAGTACTACCATCATCCACGACTACTATCTCATAGTCATCGAATGTCTGACGCAATACACTGTTCAGACATTCCCTCAGATATCTACCATAGTTATGTGCAGTTATTATAACACTAACCTTCACCATTCTTTTCACCTATATACATTCTCCCCCCTTCACCAACCCTTAAAAATATAGACCTTTTCTTAACATTTATATTTCTTCTTACCACCCCCGGATTCGAATCCAGAAACTTTATAACCTCTATCAGCGGAAAATAACCACCCTTATAGAGTTTTTCATATATCTCTCTGATTACATCCAAATCCTCTTCCGTATCAACCGTGAGCCTGTATTCCGGTCTGTAAACCTCCTTATCGGCAACAACCTTCTCAACTTTAAACAGACCCGAATCCCTGAAATAAAGGGTCATATATTCACTCATCTCAGGATTTTCAGCGAGTCTTCGTGCTTTTTTCAGAGCTTCCAGAGTCATAACCTCTGCCTTGGTTCCGGCCGGTAGCCCCTCGATATAAACGTACTCAGCACCACTCTCCATCTGTTTTTCAACTATCTTATCAATATACTCAGGATCGGTGAGCGGATTATCACCGGTTACCCTCACAACAATATCCAGTCCAAACCTCTCCGCAGCATCTATGAACCTTTTGAGCACATCATCCTCATCTCCTCTGAACCACTTTATTCCGTTCTTCTGCGCAATCTCAACCAGAATAGAATCATCGGGATGTGTGGATGTGCACAGTATAATCTCATCAACCCTTTTACAATTCTTCACTCTCTCTATGAGGTGTTCTATTATGGTCTTACCGGAAACAACCCTGGTTGCTTTTTTCGGCAACCTGGTTGATTTCATCCTTACGGCTATCAGTATCCCTACTTTCATTCTTCCACCTTCTCGGGTGTTATGACCTCATCCTCTTTTATCTCTACCCTACTTTTTCTTCCAACAATCTTCTGAAACTCATTTGGATATATACCCCCCTTTGCCCTTTTGAATGTGATATCTTCCATTTCTATCACTTTTCCCTTTGGTATGGTCCTTGAAGCCACAATCTTCTTCATCATTCTTTCCCTGTAATTTTTTTCAGCATCTGATAGACACAATTTTCCATCTCCCATACTTTTCTCCACTCTTCTCAGTATCTCCACCATTCTTTTGAACTCATGTGGCTCAAGTGACGAGTGATAATCGAATCCCTTCTTACTCCTGTCGTCCGTTATGTGCTTCTCTATAAGGGTTGCACCCAACCCAACCGCCACGAGAGGAAGATAGAGCGCAAGTTCATCTTCCGCATCTATGTGATCATGGAATCCAACAGGCAATCCAAACCTTTCTTTCAAAGATTTCAGCACTAACATGTTTGTGTCCTCAAGTTTTGTGGGGAAATTCTGAAACCCGTAAACAATACAGACAACTTCTCCTCCATTATCCTTCACGATATTTAAAGCACTTTCCACTTCATCGAATGTACAGCCACCTGCAGAAAGAATAATTGGAACATCTTCTTTGGCCACATGCTTCAGCATGAACGGGTTCAGCATATCCGTTGGGTGTATCTTAATGAAATCAATACCCTCCCCGACCATGAAATCAGCGCTTCTCTCATCAAAAACCTCTCCTATAACCTTTATTCCTGCATCCTTCGCGCACTTTATAATATCTTTCCATTCATCTTCCTCAATCTCAATCCTTTCAAAATTCTTGTATCTTGGATCAGAAGGAACCAGAAGCGAATCTCTGCAAAATTTCTGCAGGTTCACAGCATCTGCTCCAGCATCAGACGCAGCCCTCACGAGTTTTTTGGCCACTTCAGGCGAACCGCAATGCGCAGAAGCAATCTCAGCAACTATAAACAGTGAACCGAACATAGGATTACCTTACATTTATCTCACATGTTCTGCATGGGGGAACCTTATCATATTTTCCCTGCCTGTGCATCTCCCTGGCAAAACTGTACTTTTCACCGAGCCACAGATCTTTCAAAGAATCCCTCCGGGCGTCACCTATGATATATTTTCCATGCCAGTCCCCGCAGCACATTCTAACCTCCCCATCCCAGCATATCATCATTCTCTGCCATATCTGCGGGCACGGGAATCTGTTCTCATTCCCAATCTCCCTTGCATTTGGGTCTCTCTCCCTTCTCTTTATAAGACCTATTCTGTTTGCCACGTTTTTCCACATCTTTATGTATTCGTCAAGTTCTTTTTCCGTATCCTCCATGAGAACCATCTGGACCCTCACACACGGCCTCTTCCCTCCCATTTCATTCCTTATTCTGACAAAGTCCTTTATGTTCTTCAGAACCCTATCGTAACTTGAACCAGTTCTTATCCTCTCATATGTCTCCTTCTTCGCACCATCAAAAGAAAATATTATCCTGTCAAGCCCGGCCTCTATCAGTTTCCTGCTAAGCTCCTCTGTGAGAAGCAGACCGTTTGTATTGAACTGAACCTCCAGTATTCCTTTTTCTTTTGCATACCTGACCATATCCACAATCTTTGGATGCATCAACGGCTCTCCTCTGTAATTGAGTTTTATGGATGGCAGGTTATTTTCAGAACATTCATCTATAATCTTTTTGAACAGACTCCATTCCATGAAACCTATCTTTTCCTTCATAAAATTCCTGCCGCACATCACGCACCTGAGATTGCACGCATTTGTTGATTCTATATCAACATGAAGTGGGAAATCTCCGACTATATCCTCCTTTGGATACTTTTCCCATTTTTCCCTGTATTCGAAAAACTCCTTCGGGAAACTCTTATTACAATCATCTCTTTCATCAGTACCCATCAGTTCATTGAACCCGGGATTTATCCTCATTTAACATCTCCTTCACAACCTTTGAAAGCCTCTCCAAGGATTTCCCATCCAGTCTGTAGAGATAACCTTTCACGAACTTCTCCATACCTTTTCTGGGATAATCCCCCTTTAAGACCTGCTCCAGAACACTTTTAAGCTTATCCCTCTCATAAACGCCCAGGGCAGCGCCCTCCTTAACGAATGGGACATAATCGGGATAGTCCGTGAGATTTATGATAACCAAGGGCTTTCCCAGAGCAAGACCCTCAAGACCGCAGAGCGACCCAAATGTGATGACCACATCTGATGCTGCTATGAGTTTCTGTGTATCGGTTTTTTCAAGTATCCTTGAGTGTTTTATCAAAAGCGCATCTGAGCCCATCTCCTCTATGATCTCTTTATACCTATCCGACCCCATGCTCTCATAATAACCCCTATCCTCCACAGGATGCGTCTTCACAACTATCTGAACATCCTTCAACTCTTTCCCGGCTTTCAGCACCTCTCTTAGAATGGCTTCCCTGTGCAGCGGAGATTCAAAGAACAATCTTCCTCCATACGGCTGAGCAGCAAAGAAAATAATCTTTTTCTTCAGATCAAATCCACAGTTACCATAAACTTCTTCCTTACCAACCCTTTTTTTCATGATTTCATCGAATTTTGGCGAGCCGGTTATGACAATTCTTTTTCCAGAAACACCAAGATTCTTTAACGTATCGAAAGGAATTCTCCCCCATACTCCTATTCTGTCAGTTATCGTGCTCACATAACCATAACCAGGAATACCATACACAGGTATCAGACCATGCTGAACGGTTATACTTGGAATATTGAAATTCTTGGATGCTGCTGCTAACACCTTATCTACAGGGTTGGTGTATCCAGTAATAAGTATGAAATCAGCCCCTATTTTCCTTTGAAGATTTTCTATTAAATGATAGAGTATGAGAGACTTCTCCACTTCATTAAAAAAAAGAGTCTTTATTCTTTCTTTTACCAGATACCAAAGGTTTATTTTA
>QMZU01000017.1 GCA_003663345.1 Candidatus Aenigmatarchaeota archaeon
ATATATCTCCCGGTGAAGTTCACATAGGATACCGCTGCTCTTTATGCGCCTGCACAGTTCGCACCATTCGAATGTTGCCTCCATTCCGTTTATCTGGTTTGCTGCCAGACCTGAAGAGATATTTTCAAGCCCTTCGGAGATGAACTGGGTCGAGTCCAGGATTCTGGCCTTGCGACCGCGGAGATGCTGTTTGTACTGGGATATGGCCGGCTGGGTCATACCGAGCCTTCTCGCAGCCTCCTTCTGTGTGAGGCCGTGTTTTTCAATAAGATCCCGGGCAATCAGTGCCCTTGCAGCTGGCAGAAGTTCTTTTGCAATGATTTCGCAGATCGGTTTCATGGAGATTATGTGGATACGAAATAATTTAAATATAACGGTGTTATAATTATACATGCACACAATCCAGTCAAGAGTTATCTATCTCGACAACGCCTCAACAACACCCCTTGACCCCAGGGTCAGAGAAGCGATGCTGCCATACCTCACCGAAAGATACGGAAACCCCTCCTCCATCCACAAGGTCGGGAGGGAGGCAAGAGAAGCCGTGGAGGACGCAAGAAGAAAGGTGGCCGATACCATAGGTGCCTCTCCTGAAGAGATATACTTCACAGGCTCCGGTTCTGAAGGTAACAATCTCGCGATAAAAGGGATAGCCTGGGCCAACCGCTCCAGAGGAAAACACATCATAACCACCAAGATAGAACACAAGTGTGTGCTGAACACGTGCCACTACCTTGAGAAGCATGGATTCGATATAACCTATCTGGATGTGGATGAGTACGGTGTTGTTGACCTTGAGCAGCTCAAATCCTCTCTGAGAGATGACACGATTCTGGTTTCGGTGATGTATGCGAATAATGAGGTGGGCACACTTCAACCAATAAAAGAGATATCACAGATACTGAAGAAGCGGGATATATATCTGCATACGGATGCTGTCCAGGTTCTTGGTAAACTTCCTCTGGACGTTGAAAAACTCGGTGTGGATGTATTAACCCTGAGCGCTCACAAGATATACGGACCAAAGGGTGTTGGCGCGGTTTACGTGAGGAAGGGAACAAGAATGGATCCCTTAATTCATGGTGGTGGTCAGGAAAGAGGTCTTAGAAGCGGTACGGAAAATGTCCCGGGAATAGTTGGTTTCGGTACAGCAGCAGAACTCGCCAAGAACCTTCTTCTGGAAGACAAAGCAAAATTCGAAAGATTCAGCGAAAAATTAATCAACGAAATCCCGGAGAGAATAGAGAATGTGAAATTCAACGGTCACCCGAAAAAGAGAGTACCGAATATAGTAAACTTCTCGTTCCCAAGGGTTGAAGGAGAATCGATAGTTATGTATCTTGACCTTGAGGGAATAGCCGCCTCGACAGGCTCGGCCTGCACATCCAAATCCCTTGAACCCAGTCATGTCCTCACGGCGATGGGTATATCTCCGGAAGTTGCCCACGGCTCATTGAGAATATCCTTTGGAAGGTTCAATGACGAATACGATGTGGATAAACTTTTAGAAGTTTTGCCCGGAATAATAGAGAAACTCAGGAAGATGAGCCCTTTGGGTTGATTAAAATGTACTCCGAGAAAGTGATGGAGCATTTCAGAAACCCCAAGAACGTGGGTGAGATGAAAGATCCTGATGGTGTAGGAGAGGTCGGGAATCCCGTCTGCGGGGACGTGATGAAGGTTTACATAAAGGTTTCCAAGAAAGGAGGAAAGGAAATAATCTCGAATATAAAGTTCAAAACCTTTGGATGTGTGGCTGCGATAGCCTCTTCCTCAATGCTTACAGAAATAGTGAAAGGAAAAACATTGGAGGAAGCAGAAAGGATAACAAGAAAGGACGTTTCCGAAGCTCTTGGTGGACTCCCACCTGTAAAGGAGCACTGCTCGAACCTTGCTGCGGATGCTCTAAAAAAAGCGATACTGGATTATCTTTCAAAGAGGGGTAAAAATGAAGGTGGCCCAGAACGTTCTTGAACTGATAGGAGAAACACCAGTTGTTAAGATAAACAGAATGAACCCTAACCCGAATGTGGAGATTTACATGAAACTCGAATGGTACAACCCCATGGGCTCTGTCAAGGACAGAATAGCTCTTTCAATGATAGAGGATGCTGAGAGAAGTGGTGCTCTTAAGAAGGGCATGGTTGTTCTTGAGGCAACCTCTGGCAACACCGGCATCGGTCTTGCAATGGTCTGCGCTGTCAAAGGATACAGATGCCTCTTCACACTTCCCGAATCAGTTTCAATGGAGAGAAAGAAACTCCTTAAGGCGATGGGTGCAGACCTAATAGTAACACCTGCTGAGGAAGGGACAGATGGTGCTATAAGAAAGGCAAGAGAGCTGGCAAAGTCTTCAAGATACTTTTATGTAAACCAGTTCTCGAATGAGTCCAACTGGAGAGCTCATTATGAGGGAACAGGACCGGAGATATGGAGACAGATGAACGGATACCTCACACACTTCGTCGCAGGTATGGGAACAAGCGGAACGCTGATGGGTGTTTCAAAATTTCTGAAGGATAAAGGTGTGAAGATAATAGGTGTTGAACCGGTCAAAGGTCATAAGCAGGAGGGTTTGAAAAACATGGAAGAGTCCATAGTCCCCGAAATATACGATCCGGATGTTCTGGATGAGAAGATAACAGTAAGGGACGAGGACGCCTTTGAAACAGCCAGAAGACTGCTCCGTGAAGAGGGAATCTTTGGTGGAAAGTCCACAGGCTCCGCTCTCTGGGCAGCCACACAGATTTCAAAAAGACTGAATTCGGGCCGAATCCTTGTGATATCACCTGACCACGGTTTCAAATACCTAAGTACTGACCTGTACAACTGTGCAGAACTCTTCGGCTGCTACGGCATCTGTGACGGGAAGATATGCACAGCATTAAAACCAGATGAATGAGAAAGCATTATATTCTTCACATCACCTCTGATTATATGATGCCCAAAACCATCTGCCTTGTTTCAGGTGGCATAGACTCTCCTGTAGCTGCAGCTCTAATGTCCAAGAGATTTGAGATAATTCCATTACATTTCAACCACTATCCGTTCTACTGTGAGGAATCCTTTGCACTTGCCATGAAGGTGCTGGAAAGGCTGAAAGAAATAACCGGTTTCAAAACTCTTGTCATAGTTCCATGGGGGAGGGTGTTAAAAAGAATCCATCATGAGCTAAGAGACAGGCGCTATGCATGCGTTCTCTGCAGACGCGCTATGCTGGATGCCGCCTGCAGGGTCGCCAAAATATTCGATGCTTCATCCATAACGACAGGCGAGGCCCTCGGTCAGAAAGCATCCCAAACACTCGAGAACCTGAATGCCATCTCCCATGGAATTGACTGTACCATAGAGAGACCTTTGATAGGTATGGATAAGGATGAAATAGTGAAGATATCAAAAGAACTCGATCTTTACATGGACAAACATGTTGGATGTTGCAAGGCCGTTCCAGAATTCCCAAAGACAAGAACATCACCAAAGATTGTTTCGAAACTCTACGAAGAACTGAATCTCGGGGAAGCTGTGTCTGAGGCCGTGTCGAGAATTTACAAGAGCACAGGAGACGTCCATCAAGCATACATGGAATACATGAAAATAATGATGGGTGAGGATTTTGGATAGGTACCAGAGACAGATAATGCTTCTGGGCGCTGAAAATCAAAAAACCCTCTCCAAGAGCACAATCTCGATAGTCGGCTTGGGTGGTCTCGGTGGCATCGCCTCACAGATACTCGCAAGGTCGGGTATCAACCTTAAACTCTTTGATCCTGATAGGGTTGAAATACACAACCTCCACCGTCAAATCCTCTACACCGAGAAGGACATAGGAAAGAAGAAGGCGGACATTGCTCTGAAAACCCTTTCCGAAATAAACCCAGAGATAAAAATCGAATCATGCTCCAAGAGGATAACCAGCAGAAATTCCCATCTTCTTGATGGTTCAGACCTCGTCCTAGATTGTACCGATAACATGGAATCAAAATTTCTCTTAAACGATATCTGCCTGGAAAAGGGAATCCCTCTGGTCTTCGGCGCGGTTGGAGAAAATTTCGGAATGGTCGCATTGATAAAAAAAGGCGGTCCTTGTCTCCGATGCTTTCTACCCAAGCTGGACAGAACCACAGGAATACTCGGGGCAACCGTAGGGATTGTTGGTTCCCTTCAGGCCGAGCTTGCCGTGAGATATCTCACAGGAGAAGACCTATCCGGTTACCTCTTTCACTACAATAATCTTGAAATAAAGAAAATCAAAATAAAGAAGAGATGTGGTGAATGTGAATGATAGATGCCCACTGCCACCTTGAGTTCAATCAGTTCGATGATATGAGGGATGAGGTGATAAAGAAAGCGAAGGAGAGACTTCTCGCCGTTATCGATTCCGCAGCTGAAGAGACCAGAGCACCGGCCGTGTTGAACCTTTCGGAGAAACATTCAAACTTCATCTTCCCGGTACTCGGTTTGCATCCTTCCTACGCTGTGGAGTATTCAGACGAGAAACTCAATGATTACTTGGAATACATAAGGAACAGAAAAGACCTGATATACGGGATAGGTGAGGTTGGTCTTGATTACTTCCATGTGAGCGATGACACATCACGCGAACTGACAAAAAGAGTCTTCAAAAAGTTCATCCTCCTTTCAAACGAACTCAAACTCCCACTCGTTATCCACACCCGTGACGCAATGGATGATACTCTTGATATACTCGAAGAGAATGATGCCGGGAAGGTCATGCTTCACACCTATACCGGAAACATCCCTCAGACCGAAAGAGTTATTGACCTCGGTTATTACGTCTCCTTTTCAACGATGATTTGCAGAACAAAGGAGTATGACAAATCCATAAAGAGGGTCCCGTTGTACAGGATACTCCTTGAAACAGACTCTCCTTTTCTTGCACCGAAAAAAGGAGAGTTGAACTACCCGTGGAACATAAAACTCGTGGCGCAGAGAATAGCAGAGCTGAAAGGTTATGATTTCGATTACGTCTGGAAGGTGTGTGCCCAGAATGCGATTGATTTTTTCAAATTACCATTGAAGGTGAAATAAAAAAATAAAAAGGGCGGTCTACTTGTAGTAACCGAACCCTGCAGATGTTGGTGAGAGGTATTCTATACCGTGATACCCACCACATGGATCGTTGTAAACCTGTTGGATTATTGCAAACGAGCCCCAAATCGCTGGACCAATCTCTTTACCATCGGATGTGTACCAGATTCCATCGATTAGTTGTGCGTCTTCAGGAACTGCTACTATCTTGACAAAGTAGTTCCACCTGCAAGTCTCTCCACAACCGTTGTCGTATGTTCCCCACATGTGGTTCGTCAGCCAAGCACCAGAGCCTATGTAGCTGTCGTAACCGTAATGCCTGTCCAGTTCTCCGTCACCATCACAATCCTTGTTACTGAGCCAAGCGTCGTTCCACTTCATGACCAGCCAGATATCACAAAATCCGTCATTCCAGTCAGGACTCTCCGGATTGTAATGTCGATCATAGTAACAATATGGTCCGCTGAATATGTGCGCCTGATAGTTGTATCCCCACCTATCAAATCCTAGAACCAATGGCTCTCCGTTTGAATCAACCAGAGTCCCATCCTGTATCGTTGTGCATCCTGAATAACGCCCCCCCCCGTTTGCAGATGCTGTCCCTATCAGAACCAGAGTGGTTGCTACAAATAGACCGAGAAACAAAGCCTTCATTTCAAGGTTTTTCATATTATGATTATGGGTACAAAAAATTAAATTCTTTCATTTATCCATATCATACCTAAGAAGAGCCGCGATGCCCCCCATCAGATATAACTGCTCTCCTTCCTTTGTATCCCTGCTTATTACTTCTAATGTGCCACCCGAATTCTTCACGTACTCCTCGAACGCCTCGAAGACATCCCTCTCACCCACCACCTGAGGCTCTCCATCACATTTGGGGCACTTCACCTCCCCCCCTTTCTTCACAAACATTTTCCCCGACCACCCACAGGAACATAATACCTCCACTTCCTTCCACTCAAGGTCCTCCGATATCAGAATGATTTCGGCAGCGCCAATATCCACAGCTCTCTTCACCTCATTTATACCATATGCAACCCTTTCACCCTTCTGCAATCTGTTGAGAAATTCCTGGACAAGTTTCTTTTCCTTTCCAACCTCTTCCTCCTGAAGCACATCTTCAGATCTCTGGAGCAACTCCTCGAGGCCGTATTCGCCCGTGTATCCAATATCCTTGACCGCTATCATCTTCTTCTTCAAATCCGTCGGCAGGTAATCCCCTGCAACGAACTCCTCCTTGATCGGTCCCGGACCCCCGATGATAATACCTTTGATATCATACTCCTGGAAGACCTCCTTTGCAGTCTCACCGACCTCCTTGAGAAAACTCTGGAGCATCCCCTCACGGACACGCTCAAAGCGCTGTGCTGACTGACCACCTGCTCTGGTCTTCCCCGGAACTATCGAATCCAGATTCTTCAGAACCTCCAACCTCTTTCCCTTTAGAATTCCAAAATTGGCCTCGTTCTTATCCAAAACCAGCAGCCCGTACATCTCCTTTTCCTTCAGCATCTCCTCCAGCGGCTCTGTCTCAAACCTCTGGTCACACCAGTAGTACTTAACATGAACAGGTTCCGGTGGCTCTATTGCCCATATCTTGATATTTGTCTGTCCCTCTCGTTCAGAAACGTTGCCCGCGAAGACAGCCAGACCGTTCTCGGGTGTTTTGTTGTAAAGCTTGAGGTGCTGTATTATCTTCTCAAGTGCGGAGATGACGTTCTTTCTCGTCTGTTTGCTTTTGATGTTTTCAGCGGTTCCCTGTTCCTTCTTCAACTGATTTATTATATCAACAATGTTGTATCCCTTCGGGATGTAAACCGTTACCAGTTCCGTGTGCCTACCTCTGACTGACTTGAGTTCTTCAACCAGCTTCTTCAGCTTGTATTTTGATTCCGAATCCTTCATACGAACACCAGAAATAGTAACCTATGCCAGAACCTTTATAAATATGCCTTTATCCTCCACAGCAACGCTCTCCTTACCCTTCTTTATTGAACCTCTCTCGATCTTCCCAGTCTTCACGGTGCCCTTTATATCCTCAGAAATCTCTTCGATAACCTTCCACACCTCTTCCGGTGCATCTATAACAATTTCGCTCACCTCCTTGTTGAGCGGAATCTTTTTCTGTGATTTCCACTGCCTCACCGCTGTGACAATAGCTTTTGCAATCTCACCTTTCCCCCTGGCATCAGGGTCAACCCAGTTTTCCTTTGTTTCAGGCCATCTGGAGATATGAATGCTGATATCCTTCTCATGCTCCTGGAAGAGTGCCTGGTATATCTCTTCTGTTATATGCGGTATTATCGGGGCAAGCATCTTCAACGAGGCGAGAAGAACCTGATACAGGGTGTACTGGGCTGCCTCCCTACTCTCCTTCCCGTAAACATCTGGATTATATAACCTGTGCTTCACCATTTCGAGATAATTGTCACAGAACTCGTACCAGAAGAAGTGCTCAACCATCCTCTTCGCTCTGCTGTATCCATACTCTTCGAAACTCTCGGTCACCTTCTCTATAACCTCATTCAGTTTATCCAGTATCCATCTGTCAATCACTCTCAACCCCGGCTCCTCTCTTGGTTTGTAGTCCTCCAGATGCATCGAAACAAACCTTGATGAGTTCCAGAGCTTGAGCAGGAACTTCTGACCTGTTATCACATCCTTTATCTTGAAGGGCAAATCCTCACCGAGCTTCACTGATGAACTCCACCATCTCAAAGCATCGGCAGAGTAATCCCTCACAACATCCAGGGGTTCAATAACATTCCCTTTTGACTTGGACATCTTCTCACCCTTCTCATCCTGTCCATGGCCGGATATCATCACGTCTCTCCAGGGGGCTTTGCCTGTGTGCAGATAACATTTCAGAACGGTGTAGAACAACCAGGTTCTGATTATATCATGTGCCTGAGGCCTCAAACTCATCGGATATATTTTATCCATGATGCTGTTCTGCTCCCCCCATTTCCCGTTTATCAATGGTGTCACGGCAGATGTTGCCCATGTATCCATGACATCCTTATCCCCCTCGAATTTGGTGCATCCGCACTTCGGACATTTCCTCTTCGGCTGCTGCTCCAACGGGTCCACAGGAAGTTCGTCCTCCTCAGCCACCATTATCTCCCCACATGCCTTGCAGTACCAGACAGGGAAGGGTATTCCGTAATGCCTCTGTCTCGAAATGCACCAGTCCCACTTCAGACCATTTACCCAGTGAACATACCGGCTTTTCATGCTCTCAGGGTACCAGTTCAGCTCATCACCAAGTTCCAGCATCTTCTCCTTCATATCGAGAATCTTCACATACCACTGATAGGCCATGTATATCTCTGTAGGTGTGCCACATCTCTCGTGGACACCCACGCTCTGCTCAACCTTCTTCTCCTTTTTCAGAAGCCCCTTCTCCTTCAAATCTTCAACTATTCTTCTCCTTGCCTCTTCAATCTTCAACCCTTTGTAGGGTTCTACTGTCAGTCGCCCCCCTTCATCTATGATAATCCTTAAATCCAGACCAAACTTTCTCCACCACTCTATATCCACCTTGTCACCGAATGTACAGACCATGACCACACCGGTCCCGAACTCCGGGTCCACCTCCTCATCCTCCATGACCTTCACCTTCTGTCCGAATATCGGAACTCTCACCTCTTTTCCGACCAAATCCCTGTGTCGCTCATCCTCCGGATGTACCAGTATACCCACACATGCACCCATCAGCTCTGGTCTTGTGGTTGCTATGAGAACATCCTTTCCGTCAACTTTGTCGAACAGTATTGTATACAGTTTTGATTCCCTGTCTATATGGTCCTGCTCTGCCTGAGCAACAGCTGTCCGGCATTCCGGACACCATATCACCGGTCCCTTCTCCCGATATATTCTCCCTTTTTTGTAAAGGTCGAGGAAACTCCTCTGGGATATCCTCCTCACTTCAGGGCTTATTGTACTGTAAAGGAGGGACCAGTCAACGCTTATCCCGAGTCTTGTCCAGACACTCTCGAACTCCTCTTCACCCTTCCTGGTCTCCTCAAGGCATAACTTTATGAACTCACTCCTCTTCATCTTTGAGCTGTCCACACCGAGCTTCTTCTCCACATACCTTTCCGTCGGAAGTCCGTTATCATCAAACCCCATTGGATAGAATACCTCAAAACCCCTCATTCTCTTGTAACGAGCAATGAACTCTGCCTGCGAGTAACTCATGGCATGCCCGACATGTATCAATCCTGAGATGGTGGGTGGTGGTGTATCTATCGAGAATATGGGTTTTTTTGTATTGATGTTGAACTTATATATTCCCCACTCTGTCCATTTCTTCTGCCAGTAGAGCTCCTTCTCCTCTGCCCTGTACTCTTTATCAAGAATCATCTCTATCACTATCGTTCTATAGATTTATAACTTTTTTGAGATAGAGAAAAATAAAAAGGAAAGGGTTCTCCGGAGTTCTACTTCCTCTTCATCCTGAACTCCTTGGCGTAATCCTCGAACATCTTCTTGACAGGCTCCCTCAGTCCAAGTCCAAGCGCTATTGCAATACCGAGTCCCACCGAACCGACTATGATAAGGAGTATGTAGTTGACTATCATGGTCTCCTTGAGCACCAGCGGAAGCGCAAGGGCTATTCCAACGTATACTATCAGCAGCATCAATCCCTTCCCTGCAAGGTCTGAGTACACAGTCTCTGAAGACACTATCTGGTCCTTCACGTATATTCCAAGAACATATGCCACTAAGACTATTATTGATGCCATCACTGCATTGACTATGAACTGCACCACCTCTGAGACGAAGAAGACCAGTGTTGCTATATCCATTATCTCCGCTGCCACCTGGAACGCTACCAGATAAACAATCCACCTTGCCACCGCATCGAAGACGCTGCTTGCATCGAACTTGATGTGCCCTTCCTTCTTGAGATGCTTGTCCACCTCGAACCTGATGAGTATCTCCCTGACTATCCTTCCGAAGGCTTTTCCAATGATGAACCCGACTATCAGGACCACTATTGCGCCTATCAGAAGAGGGAAGAACTCCACTGCAGATGTCCAAAGATTACTCGTTATAGCCGAAAGCTCTCCTATTACGGCCATTCATTCACCTTAATAAAATAGTGTTAGAGGGTATTTAAAATTTCATTTTGGTGTTTATCTTGTCTTTAGAAATAACCTTCACAAAACCAACAGCAATACAGTGAGGGTTTCCTTTCTCGTCAAC
>QMZU01000018.1 GCA_003663345.1 Candidatus Aenigmatarchaeota archaeon
CGTTTCTTTCCCTGCAAATTTTCCCTCCAGTTTTCCCACGAGCTCTCTTGTCGGAGCATCCCTTACTTTTGATATGATGTTCTTGGCTCCAACGAAAACAACCTTGGCGAACTTGAATGGCATGGCCACCTCACCGGTTTTGGTCACAACCTTGAATACCATCTTACCTATCTTTGCAACAGGTTTCACGACTCCCTTGACAGCCAGGCTCCCTATATCTATCAGCTTACCGACCGGTATAAAGGTCAGCGCAATATCAAGACCTATCCACTGGCTCCAGGCATAGGAGTCTGACTGGGGAAACTCCTCAAAATAGAGTACGTACTTCGGGTCGCCCTTCCCGGGTATCCACCTGTCCTCCCAGGGTATGTCAACAGCCTGCGGTAACTCAAAGTTTGTTATCCTGCACCCCACGTAGTCATCCGCGTTTGCACCGAGCTCCTCACCAACATAATCCTCTCCCTTATCGCATTCGACCAGAATATCTCCGAAGGATTTTGTGCCGGTCTCCTGGGCGTAAACCTTATTGAGCGCATACTGCATGGCCTTTGCCGAGTTAACCGCCTTTGGAGGAAAGAATATGCCGAGCATCATTCCAACGGCAACCATGATTATTATCGTAAGGGCGATTGATATTATCGTGATTAGAATCGGGACGAACATCCTTCCCATTTCTTCACCTTCTATAACAAAATATCCGAGATTTTATTTAAAAGTGCCTTCAGGGCAGGTTCCACCTGAAGGGTTATGAAGAGTAGCAGAAGCCCCAAAAAAATCAGAAACAGTACTATATATTTCATGTTGCTCATAACCCTTGATAGGTCAACCAGTGTCATAACATCACGGCATTTCCCCTCTTGACACAGATTCCATCCAGCCAAGGAGAAGATTAATTATATCCTTTCCGTAAAGCAAAAGAAGAACTATAAGAGCGAGAAGCACCAGGAACATGACAAGAAGATATACCGTTGAGACGAATCCCTTTTTCATTTAAAAACCACCGAGGACATCCTTTAGTTTCTCCACAGCGGTGTTCATACCCTCCTCCCCCAGCGCACTCGTGTTGGTCATGAAGATGACCACCAAGGCCAACGAGAAGAGTATCAGTATTATTATCACCAAAGTCCTAAGGGAAAGCTCCACAGTTCCTTTCATCCAATCACCTAAGGTCCGGGCATGGGTCCTGGCACCGGAACAGGACCACCGGCAACACCTACACAATCGTTCGCACTCGAATCACATGTTTCGCCATATCTTGTACAGTCCTTTACTTCACACGTATTGGATACACATTTTCCTGTTTGCAGCATCCTGTCACTTATACATTTCTTTTCGCAGTCCGAATCTGACGAACAGCATGAACAGTCAAGGTTACTGCCCACGATGCTCATCAACCAGTTCTTCGGGCAGTCCGAAAACCATGACCCGGGATTGAAGAGACTGCACTCGCCCTTCATTGAACAGTACGCCGTGCAGCTGAAGGCCAAGGATAGGGCTATCACAACACCCACAACGCTGAAGATTATGAAAACAACAACCAGAAAAATTATTATCTCACGCAATGTATCGAGCGAGGCTGTCAGGCCTTTTTTCCCCATTAGCCCCATGCTTCCCACCATGTTAATTTTTTATTTATGGCATCATATATATGTTCTCCGTAGGATGCATAGATTATTATGACTGCCATAAAAAGGAATACGAGTGCTATCAGTATTAACATCGGTGAGATATCACCTTTTTTCATCACACCAGACCTCCAACAAATATTGACTCTATTGTTGAACCGAAAAGCTGGTATGTGAGAAGCATGCTGAAGCTGTATGTTATGAGTGCTATTAGAATGGTCCATCCAGCCTGGTCCCTCATCGCTATCACATCACCTGGCCCGTTCTCTATACCCGATGCCAGCATTGATAATAAATATGCTGTTTCCAGTACATAAATACCAACCACCACCTGAAAAATACTCACAGGAATAACTGAGCCCATTGCACCCCATCCGCCTATCAACACCATGTTCATCGGAAGACCTCCTGGAACTTCGGCGAGGGAACTTATCGCCTCCAACGAACCACCCAGCTGGTGGAATATCATTATCATTATCACAGCCATCGTGACCGTCACGCCCGCAACAAGAGGTGCGAGGAACATTCCGAGAAATACCATGCTGGATGTTTCGGTGCTCAAGCTATCCTTTATCTTTTCCTCAATATCCTGAAAATCTATCAAATACCTGCTTATTGATATGCTGCTGACGGATGCCGTTCTTGGACCTTTTCTGGCGGCATCTATTATGGTTTTCATGATGTTCAGTATCAATCGTGAGGGGTAGTTCCATATTGCTCCAAAATCCCTATCAAAGAAAGACCTGTAAAGGTTCACATTTCTGTTCCTTATGTTCTCCACAGCTTTCCTGAACATATTGGATATTTCGAACTCCTTTGTTCTTTCTACACACTCCTCCATAGCCCTTTCTATGGGTTTCCCGAGAGATAATCTATTCCCCAGAACAAACAGCGCCTGGCTGAACTCCTCCTCGAGCCTTTTTATGTTCTTTCTGAGATTCATCTTTCCGTGGGAATCCACGATGAAATAGGTTGCTGCACCAAGACCTATGCCCCATGTTATGACAAGAGAGTATGAGAGTTGCATGAAGAAGTCATCGGGATCTGCAAGACCCACAAGATATATACCTAACGGGACTATTATTACACTGACCAGCAGACCGAATGGAAGAACCCTCAACTCCTTGACCTTTCCCATGAGAAAAACCCTTATTCTCCCGATCGGACTGTATTTGGGGTGAAGTCTGGTATCCGGTGCTGAAAATCCAAAAGGTCTGTACTCGAGTGTTCTCATTCCGACAAGATAAATTGTTATGGGAAGAACAAGGTCATAAATCACTATAAGCAACGTGGGGTCTATTGACTCATGGAGGAGAAGTATCACTATCGGAAGCATTACCATTATCAGGATGGGTAGCATTATTCCGAGCGCATGTATTATCATTATCGGCATCCTCAATTTTCTTACATAGAATTCAAGCTGTTTCTTTGTGCCCCGCAGTATCACATTTATTGCCTCATCCAGCATGGCCTTTCTTCTTTCCTCGGTCTGCTCCATGCTGCTCTTTATGAGGTTTATCGCTTCAACGAAATCCTGGTTATCTCTCCACTTGTCCATGTAATCCACAAGAGCCTCTTCCATAGATTCATATTTTCTGGTTTCAACATCCCACAGTATCTTTTTGAAGTCCAAGGAGAGCGGTCCTGTAAGATTTTTCGCAGCAAATCTTATCGCTCCCTCCAGATTGGGCGAGGTTCTCATGTAAACGACTATGTAAATAATCGCGAGGATTATATCGGATGATGCCTTCACTCGAAAGAGATTGGCCTGTGTTACGGGATAATTGGCAAGAAAAATTATTGAAACCCCACCCATCATCATAACGAAGAGACCCAAAGTTATCGGGATGATTCCTGCTCCTGTGAGAGCTATGGCTGAGAATATTATAATCAATCCTACCAATACTGCAAAAGAGTACGCTCCCTCTGGTGTTATCTTCAGATATGCAAACTCTATTGCTCTCTGAAGTTCCCTTCTTTTTTCCTTCCCTGGATTTATCTTGAGTATTCTTTCTGATAACCGGCACGCTTTCTCATAAAGCGTGAGCTCCTTTTCTTTCTCCTCCTCTTCCCTGAATTTCCTGTACTCTTTACTCTGGAAAACGCCCCCACTCTCCTCTGGCAGCTCCAGTTTTTTTGAAACCTCTTCCACAAGCTTTTCAATTTCCTCTCTATCCAATCTCATAGAATCTATTCTCCTTGATACTGTTTTTGACCCATTCATACCATCGTTTGAAGACCTCCTCGGATGGTATCGAACCCACCTCTTCCCTCAACTCGTCGCAGATTATATGGAACATATCGTTACTTTTCACAACAAACGGCGCCTCCATAAGTTCCAATTTTCCTGTTTTCAGTGCAATATCGGTAATGGTCTGTTTGATTCTCCCCCTCAGCATTATGTTTTCCCAGACAGCGGACCAGTTTCCTGCCCATTCCCTTATTCTGGATGCTATGCCGTTCAGAATTTCGCTCTCGCCGTTCAGAAGCGTTTGGGTAGGTTTCAGGTTATCGTCCTTTGATGAATATTCCAAGAGGTTGACGAAGCCGCCCTCTTCTTCTGGATCGTTTTTCCAGTGCTTCCTGACCTCTGTCACACCTATTACTCTTTTGAAGGTGTGAAGTCCGTCTGCACTCTTAAGGTTGTTGCATATTACTATTATATCGGTTGCCTTGAAACTGGTGGGTTTCACTCCCAAATCATTCACAACCCTGTCAAATACGCCATAAGGCGAATCACCGTGAAGTGTACCGGCAACTGTATTTGCTAACGCACCTATTCTCATGGCCTCGTAAAGAGCCCTGGCCTCGGTACTTCTAACCTCACCTATTATGAGGGACGAGTCTCCAAGTCTGAGGGCGGTTCTTATTGCTTCTTCTGCAGGAAGTTCCGTCTCCACCTGGGTTATGACACTCCTCGTTTTCAACCTCTCTATATTATATCCAAGCTCTCTCAATTGGGGTACAGGAAGCTCAAGCGTATCCTCGACCGTTACGATTCTTGTCTTCCTCATAAGCTCTAACATGGTCGCACCCAGAAGTGATGTCTTTCCTGAGCTTCTTGTCCCGGCTATGAGTATTGTTCTACTACCGTCCACTAGAAAACTCATCAATCCAGCAAACAGGGGATTTATGTACCTGATCTTTGGTTGAAGATAAAGAGGATATGTCCATGGTTTGTCTCTATGTCTCCTCAGCGCAAAACCTATACCTTCTGGTGAAAGGGTTCGGGTTACCACAGCCACCCTTGCCCTGCCGCCAGGTACATTTATCTCTGTATCGAGAACAGGATTCGCCTCGTCAAGGGGCCTGCCACTCATCAACCTGAATCTGGTTGCCCACACTTCGGCCTCCTCTCTTGTCGGAATGAAGTTCGTATCGCATTCCTGAAAGTCGCTGTGAAATATGTATATGGGTTTTGTCCCGACCGGAGAGTTTATGAATATATCGGTTATCTTCTGGTCGGCCAGAAGGATTTCAAGTATACCGAGACCCGGCGTGTACCTGACAAGTATATTTGCAAGCTCTTCAATCTCCTCTCTCGTTAGTTCGATTCCCATTCTGCTTGCAATATCATTTATAAGGTCAATCCCTATGTTCATGAACACCTCTCTGGCCCTTTCCGGTTCACTGAAATCCGCTTCCCTCGGTTTATGCTCTTCAAGGTACCTCCTCGCAGCATCCATTATGGTATATTTATCCTCGCTCAATTTGAACTCCGGAGGAATAGCGTGGTATCTGAATCTCACATTTCCAGGTATTTTATATATCTCGACCTCCACTCCGCCCGGAACCTCGTATTTTTCGATTATCTCCCCGTTCTGGGGAGGCTGGGACATGTACTTCGTTAACATGAAATTGGGCCTTATGACAGGATGGAATATCTCTCTGTAAATATCCCTGCTTCCGGGCCGGTACCCGCTCAGGTAAGGTTTGGCCAATTGGATCAGCTGGGTTTTCTCAAGCAGCTCAACCATTGGAGCTATTATACCGTTCGCATAACCATCATAACACTCCCTTTCCTTTTGTGTTGATGGTGTGTGTGATTTTAATCTCCTCAATCTTCTCCTGAGAAGGACGTATGCACCGATTGGGTCGGATTTCATTTTGTTCATGATGATATCATAAATCTCGGCATACATTCCTTTGATATATCTCTCGCAGCCGGGAAGGTCCGTGATAATTCTTGATAGGACCTTCCAATCCCTTATAAATGTTTTTATGACCTTGGCTATTTCTTGGAGAATCTTTACTTGGTCATAATCGTATTCGTAGTTCCTGTTCCTTCTCAAAACCACGGATCTGGCACTGGGATTTTCCATAAGTTTCTCGATTGTGCGGGCCATGCATATTTCATAATCCTCTATACTGGAACCATAGATGCAACCCAGGCAGTTGCAGATTATCGTTCTGCTCTCTTCGTCAAATGTATACTCGCAGACCATCCTATCACTAAATAATCTTTATAACTTACAATAAAAAGGTTCTCAGACCGAGGTGGTATAGTTATATGACAGCTTTCCAAGCTCAGCGAGATTCTTGACAAAAACTGCTAAAATCTTTGTTATCGTCGGTAACCCGAACAAACTGAATATTAGGAAGAGTATGAGGAAGTACAGAAGTTTCTTCAGTACACCCATGGAGACAACCTCAGACAGTAATATGTTACAAGTAGTATAAATAAAATCAACATCACTAGAAGCACGAACATTTTCCTCCTCGACTCCCTGATAATCTGCATCGGCGTTTTCCTTTCCAAACTTCTGAGATACGAGTCCCTCTTTTTGAAGTCATCGACAATTTTTCCACTGAACCCGTAACTTTTCAGTATCTCCTTCATCTCATCGTAATCCAGACCGAGTTTTCTCTGTTCTCTTATCCACTCTTCAATCCTTCTTACCTTCATAATCTTATATATTAAACCTCCAATATTTTAAAAGGGATTCTGATGGCTTTCAAGGAGAGACCCGGCTTGCAGGATATAATAAACGAGATTGTGAAAAGAACACAGGAAAATACATGGAGAATAAGGGCTGTGGAGGAAAGAACAAGGGTTGTAGAAACAAAACTAACATCTCTTGAGAAGATGTTTCTTGACCTTGGTGAAAATATTGAAAAAAACTTTGACCAAATATCCGAGGATAAAAAAGATTTAAATACAAAGACAATGAAATTAGAAAATGAGATAGCCAAAATACGTAGAATTTTGGACAAGACCGTGAAGAAGAATGAACTCGAGGAGATAGAGAACTACATAAGGTTGATAAACCCCTTGAATGCCAACTTCGTGACTGAAAATGATGTCCGGAGATTGGTAAAGGAAATGCTTGGAAAGTGATTGAATGTTCGGTCTGGGAGAAAAGGATAAGGAGGTTCCTGTTTCTAGGGTAAAAGAACTTGCATCAAAAGGCGTCAGTGAAGGAGATATAATCAAAATTCTGAAGAAGGAAGGTTACAGTAATGTGGCGATACAGAAGGCGCTCAATCAAACCATTAAAGCCAAAGTAACCGGAGCCCCTCCACAAAAAGAGCTGCCACCTCCACCTTTCGAAACATCAAAAAACTGGGAAGAGGAGAGATTCCTAGCACCGCCGCCGGATGAAATACCTCCCTTTGAACCCAAACCAAAGTATGAGGATATTGATAAACCACCGGTTTACGAAGTTTCTGAGGGCGAAGAAGTATCCCTTGAAAGTTTGATAGAGGAGATTGTGGATGAGAAGTGGCATGATATAATGGAGGTTCTTAAAGATTTTGATGCAAAATACCAAGACCTGAACCAGAGGCTTGAAAATCTTTCTCAAAGAATAGAAAGAGTAGAGTTTAGAATAACAAAAGAAAGAGATGATATAAGGCAGAAAATAGATAGCACTGCAGAACATATTCACGGAATAGAGGCCAGAATCGGTTCCATAGAGAAAGCCTTTAAAGAATTCCTTCCCACGCTCACGGACAATGTCCGAACTCTCTCCACTATCGTTAAAAAACTCAAAGAAGAGGAGTCAGCTCTCCCTTAGATACCGACATCTGATTCTGAAAATAAAATAAATAATAAAAAGAACTAGCTCTCCGATACCATCCAGTAGACTATCAGGACCATCACTCCAAGGAAGAAGAGCAATGGCCAGTTCAGAGCTACACTGGATGGCAGGCTCACACCCATTGCCTGTGGACCGCCGACACCTATGAAGACCAGAATCGCCAGTATTCCCAGCACTATCGCGAAGAACTTCGGATGGGCTTCGAATATTGAAATCATTGCCTCTTCTTCTCTCTTTTCACCCTTTTCATTCTCAACTATGATCTTTCCCTTCGCTCTGACTCCGAGTATCTCTAGGAGTATTATCAACACAAGAAGCCCTGAAATCAGTATAACGAAGCCGCTTGCCATACCCATGAGCACTCCCACATATGGAGCCAGTGCTGGACCAACAATGAATGCTATGACTATCCCTGTTATCGCCCTTGCTGGTTTGTTCTGCGGAAGGTTCAGGTGTTCTAACACTCCATAAACCACTGCGAAGGTGAAGAGCCACGGGAGAACCACTGAGAAGAATTCTCTACCGAAAATGTTTTCCATACCACCAAGATATGCCATCAAATCACCTTCACTTCTCCTCCGCAACCAGCCACCAGACGGCTATTGCTATTACTCCAAGGAAGAACAGTGTTGACCAGTTCACCGAAACACCCCTGAAACCAATGAGGTCAAGGCCACCTGCACCGATGAATATCAGCAGCACCAAGATGAGCACCACTCCTCCGAAAGTTTTGGTGTGTCTCTCTGTCACCTTTTGTGACCGCATTTTACCGACTATCTTTCCTTCTCTCTCTGCGTAAGCTGGGTACGCTGTGGACGTCAACTCCAGCAGTATTATGAAGAAAAGTATCCCTGCGACCAGAACAATCAGTCCTGCTCCCACTGTTGAGAGGAACGCCATCACTGGAGCCGCAACCGGCATCACGAGGAATGCCATCACTATTGATATCACTGCCCTTGCCTGCTTACCTCTGGGTATACCGTACTGGTTCAGAAGCCCGTAGACTATCGCAAATGTCAGCAACCACGGCAACAGGTACGTAAAGAAGTGTGCGTCCATGACGCTTTGCAACGAACCTGTCAGTGCCATTATTCACCACTTTTAAAGTTTTTATTTCGGGAAATATATAAAACTATTCTTTACTTTCCGCTGTAATCCACCACACTCCCAGGCTTATCACCGCCAGGAAGAAAAGCATAGCCAGTGTGTTTTCACCCACTTTGAACTCCCATCCGAGCAGCTTCATGCCACCAGCACCGATGAAGACCAGTATCGCTATCAATATCATCACTATACCGAATTCCGTGGGATGCTCCTGAAATATGTTTTTGGTATCCGATACCTTGTAGCCGAGCATCTCAACGAATATTATCGCGACGAGTATCCCGGCTGCTATGGCTATGAAACCCCGAACAAGACCTGTGAGGAAAGGTGCTATCAACCCTCCAAGAGGAAGCACCGTGAACGCTGCAACCAGAGATATCACCGCCCTCGCACTCTTACTTTTCGGCATCTCATAGTGCTCCAGAACGCCAAAGACTATCGCAAGAGTGAGCAGCCACGGAAGTATGTATGAGAAGAACCCTGCGCTTTCCAGATTCTGTACCACAGCTTCAAATCCCATTTAACCACCTCCCTGCTGAGCCGCCTGTGGCCCACCTATGGTAAAAGCGTAGTAAAACATTATCAGCAGAAGGATTAAACCAATTCCTATAATCAGATTGTCCCTTCCGATACCCGAAAGGTCAAAATCTATGAAGGATAATCCGACCGTGAAGAGTATTAAAATCATCACGGCCGAAGCGAATATCATCAGATGGGGGTCCCTCCTCCTTTTCTTGAACCCGAACATCTCCATCATGAAGGCGAGGAAGAACATTATTACAAATGTCCAGAGAATCAAGCCAAAATTTCTGAAGAAAAACGTGACAAAAGGCTGATAACCCGCTGCGAAGAAGGCGAAGACCAGAGCTATCATTGCATTGACAGCTCTGTTTTTCCCCCAGGGACCGAACACCGGTGTTATGCTCAGAAGACCGTAAACGATTGCCAGAACGAAGAAGAAGGGCAGAAACGGCTGAATCGAAGGGTTCGAAAACATATCGGTAAAGATATTTCCGTTCATCAGAGC
>QMZU01000019.1 GCA_003663345.1 Candidatus Aenigmatarchaeota archaeon
CTACCCTCAAGATACGTCCTGAACAGGTACTCAGCTACCTTGGGCGGAAAAGCCTCCCCTAACCACTTCCACCTCTTGCTCACCTGAGGGGGGAAGATCCACGACTTAGGAAATGTCTGAGCCTCTAACCCCTCTTCAAAAGTAAACCTCTCCTTACCATATTGTAATAGCCACCGCTTTCTGATATCGTAGGGGGGATGCCACATAACTGACGTTACCGTAGGGTAGATCCTTCTCCTCCTCATGCTCTCATAAATCTAATTAACAAAGTTACGTATATATACTTTTTCTTCGTATTATCGTATAGGTGAGATGGTATGAAGAAGATAGAGTTCATCATAAAGAGGCGATCAGGCTCTCCTGTAATACGTGTTCCAAAGGA
Organism: Candidatus Aenigmatarchaeota archaeon; assembly: GCA_003663345.1. Taxonomy (GTDB): domain Archaea; phylum Aenigmatarchaeota; class Aenigmatarchaeia; order PWEA01; family B50-G16; genus B50-G16. Next base: position 383 of record QMZU01000019.1, read on the forward strand.
ATACCAAGAGGAGTTCAAGAAGTTCAAGGTAGCCAAAGTTATAATAATACCCGTTATGGAGGGGGAGTAACATGAGCCTACAGGTTATGGAGGAGAGGGAAAACAAGCCTTCAACCGAATCAGCTCAGCTCCAAATAGAAGGACATGTGAGATGTTTCAAGTGTGATAGAGTCATTCAGAAGGGCGAGGAATGGGTCTATAGCTTTGAGTGGGACGCTTTCTGTCATAAGGAGTGTTGTCCAGTATTCAATTCAGAACTAGAGCCTGATGAGGAATGTAGGGTATGTGATGTATATCAGAGACATAAGTCTAAAAAATAGAACCTTATCTCCACTCTAACCAAAAACCTTAAATATCTTTCCTTTCTATAGTTTTACACGAGGTGAGGGATATTTCCCCCAAAACCCTCTCTACCAAGGAGAACATCATAACATTAGTTAGCCTGAGATATGCATTAGAGTCAGTAAGACCTAAGGATGTAGCTAGATTCTTAGGAATAACGGAAAGACAGGCAAGAACCATCTTAAACGAAATGGTGCTTATGGGAATAGCCCAAAAGGAGAAGACCCAAGGATGGTATTACATCTCCTCAACTACTGAGAAGGGCTATGAAGTCATCTGTCATATAATGAATCTAATTCTACAAGCACGACTAGAACAAATGAAGAAGGATGGTGATGTAACATGACAGTCACAGAATGGGGAGCAATTAAAGTCCCTAAGAGACTACTCCAAGTCATAGATAACCTGAAACACCTAGAGGGAGTACCAAGACACGTTATAGTAGCTAAAGCCATTCAACTTTACATGGCTCAACTAGAGGATGTAGGCGGTAGGGGTCACTGTAAGGGTAGGAAACACCCAAGGAAGATATGGTATGCTTGGAAGTTCATGTTAAGCTATGCCGAGTTCAGGGTAGCTGTGAAGTATAAGCGTTACCTACCAAAGAAGGTTAGAGAAGAACTGCTCAAGTACCTTGAGTACAACCTCTTCGTCCTGAGGGATAGGATAAAGGTAATCACTCCTCAGGAGGCTAAGGAGCTATACCTCATGCTCAGAGAGTATGCAGAGAACCCAAGCAATGAACTACTCTACAAGCTCAACGACATGGTAAGAGATGTATGGATGAGGATACTCTTCTAACCTCTTCTTTACCACATTAGGTGTTAGGGAGATAAACCCCAATCATCACTCCTTTTTTCACCCTAACACCACCACTCATATTATCCAGAGATACTCTTATATAGGCTCTGAGTGATACAGTAGTATGAGGCTGGTAGTATGCAAAAGGTTATACGTAAGAAAGTAAACCCCCTATCAATACCAGTCCCCCTAGGACTTCTCAACCTCATAGATAGAGTGTGTAAATGTGATATATGGCTATCAAGGTCTGAAATGCTAAGAAACATGCTAGTCTTCACCTTCGCTCCAGCCTCACCATTCTTGCACTTCATAAGATCAAACCTAGAAAAGCCCAACAAAAACAGGACTCATATATGCTTCAGAATCCCCAATTATATCGCAGATAACATACTCGACTTAGTTGAAGAGGGAGTCTTTATGAACTTTCGTGAAGCCGTAAGAGTCGCACTCTACATCTACCTCTACGAGGTATCACGTAACCAAGCACCATCACTAAGAGCTAGAATGCTAGCATTCTGAGGTGATGAGCATGTCAAAAGAGGCTATCAAAGAGGCTATCCTACAAAAGCTAGATAAACTGGATAGAGGAGACGGATTCACAATATATGATGTTGTAGAGGAGCTAATCAGAGATGGGATGATGATACCCGATACTCACTACTATGATAACAGACCCACATCGGCAACGGTGGGCGAGGCTATCTGGGAACTCTATGAGCTAGGATTAGTCAGATTCGACCCAATAAAGAGGAGATTCTACAAGCCGTAGGGGGGAGATGAAGATGGTAACCATAAAACCAACCAAGATAGAGAAAGGCACTAAGATAGTATGTCCCCTGTGCAAGTCCGTAATAGGAGAATTCCTAAGGGATCTACACTCAGGAGAAATCATCACCGAGAACCACATTAAAATCTATGGAGTTGAGGTCAAGAAAGGAGATGAGATGAGGTGTCCAAAGTGCAAGTTCCCCTATGCGGTAGTCCTACCAATTGGAGCAGTAATACATACTGAGCATGGCTGGACTCCACAAGTATATCCTGAAAAAGTCCTTACGTGGATGGTGATAATGTATCTACATGAAAGAGGGCTCTGGTTGAAAGAGTGGGATAAGTACCTGAAGGAAAAGTAAGCCCTAAATTCCACGTTAGTTTTTTATCTCCCCCTTTCGCATTATCTCTTGAGCGTCAGCACCATCGCATAGCCGTTAAAAAGGCTATGCGTGGGGCGACCCCTCGATATTCAGTGCGACCACCATCACATCATACAGAGTACGATGGGGGGATGAGCCCCATCATTCACTACTTTTATTTTTTTGTACGCCCGTTATAGGATTGCAGAGGTGTCTTTCCATGTGGATAAAGTATAAGATGCATGAGCTAGACCCAAAGGCTATAGATGTCACTATGAAACGGTTTAAAGGTCAGAAGGTACTACTCTATGAGCTTATAGACTGTAATAGATACATAATAGTCGACTTCTTCAAGGAATGTGAGAATGAGCTAGACGTTATAAACAAAGTCATAAAGGAGATAAAGTACCCACTCACAAGCGATAAAAAGCCTACTGACTTCCATTACTTCCAAGCCTTCAAGAAGTGGTGGTGGACTTGTCACAAATCCTTCAGGAACAACTATGACTACTGGCAATTCGCTAGTGAAACTGCATGGCTCAGGATGGGGGACTGTGAAGATAGCTCTATATTAACAGGAGCAGGACTTGAGTGGTTTGCTAAGGACTACTTCATAGCATTGGGTAGGGTACTACGTTATGGAAGGCTTTTAGGCTATCATGCATGGGTCATAGTCAACATGTACGGTGCTTGGAGGCTAGTAGAGACAACCCTCGATACCCCATACTCCTCACCACTTGAGATACCTCCCATAGACATAGAGAAGAACAAGTGGCAAGTAGGCAAGCTAACTTATGAGGCACTCATACTATTCAATAGGCGGGAACTGTGGGTGTGGAGCATGAAGAAGAGTAACAGTGAGAAGCCTGAGGATGTAGTGAGGAAAGCCCTAGTTGACTATATGAAGAGGAGTCATAAGGAGAAGGAGAGCAAAATTAAGTATCACGAAATGCACAAGTCTTATATGGAGTTGCTAGGAAAAGGTATAAAGGTGAAGTGATATGAGTGCACAGGAAGAAGCACCTAGGCTTGGATACTTCGTGATAATCATAGGCTTACTCATGCTAGGATATATAGTATTAACACTATCACACCATGAAGAGGCAGCGGAAAGGCTAGGAGAACTCATAACGATAGTAGTCATGGCTGTAGTCTCCTACTGGCTAGGCTATTCCCAGAGAAGAGTCACCATAATAAAGTCGAAACCTAATTTTGACAAGCAATATGCTCACGTTACAAAAGAGTACGTTAAACGGCTGGGATACATGGCTATAGGGTTCGGGATAGCACTCATAGTACAGCATGCCGTACTCTTTGGAATAGACCTAAGCTTCTCAGAACTGCTCTTAGGACATGAGTGGATAGGACTCTATTGCCTAGTGACAGGAATGGTAATGATAGGACTAGCTAAGAGGATACCAGCATAGCCTACCAAGTACCCCCCTCAAAAAATCCAAAATTATTTCCTTTTTTACCTTTGTCTACTCAGTACCCATACCACTCATACTTAGACGTAATCTACCAAACTGCCTTCTCAATTGCCTAGCCCTGAGAGTCTCCAGTTTAATAGCCCTCATAAACTGTTGAGTTAGCTCCTCTACCTTCTTTAGCTTAGCCTCTCCTATCAGGTCGGGATACACAGCTGAGACTACAGTATCTATTATCTCCGTGAGGTCACTCTGTAATTGTTCATCATTAATCTTATTATCCATGTAGAGGTCTCTTATGAAGTAAATGGTTGAGGCTATATCATTCCGAATAGCAGGGTCTTTTATCTCACTTATCAGGCTCAGGATTAACGACTGTAGGCTCACTTAATACCCCCCTCAAACTCCTCTATCACTTTAATGAGAGCCCTCAGAATTAAATCTTGTCTCGAAATCCTGTACTTCTGCTCTATCCTCTCTATCCTCTTAAGCACCTCCTCAGGTACATATATCTTCATTTCCTTAACCATACCTCTTTCCCCACTCCTCTATACTTTCTTTAAGCTCCTCCTCTATTTCTTTTGCTCTCTCCTCCATCTCACGTATCTTCTGTTTAGTTAATGGGTGTGGTTTAGGTAGTCTAAGCATTCTCAACTTACGTCTTTTAGCAAGTTCCACTATCTGGTCATACGATATGATATAGTCAACATATAATATGACATGTACACCATCCTCCTCATCTCTACTATCTACTGATGTCTCCATCTTCACTTTCAGTCCAATTCCTAACAGGTGTCTATATCTATATTCTGCAAAGTTTTGTATTTGTAATATTTGTTGAATTATATAGTCAGTTATATCACGTTTTGTAAGTGAAATTTCAAATGGTGATACCTTAACCTTTTCAAGATCTTTTTCAAGATCACGTGTTTTATCAGATGATGTCATGTTTACACCACGCTAATGATCGGAGTCCATATAGACTATGAAATATTTGATATTAAAATGTAACTTTAATCGTGAGACCATGCCCCTGTATAGGACTGGTATAGATATGTTCAAAAAGTGGCAAAAGAAGTACAACCCAACAGTGATAGGAACTAGGTTCACTGATGTCACTGATGTAGCAACTGAGAGAGCACAGGCAGGTCTTAACTATGTACACACCGTCAGAGAGTTAGTCAGACCAATACTTGATGAGTATGGTATAACTGGTGGTCTCAAGGCTACCTACCTAGCCTTCGCTCTAGCCCTGTGGAGACATATAGTGAGGAGCAAGGGTGAGGCAGCCAAGAAGATAGCTAGCGGTCTAAAGTCCTACTTCGTAACTTCATACGGTCTAGACCCAGCGGTCTGTGACGAGATAATCAACGTAGTCGTAGGATGGGCAATACCCTACTAGAGTGACTGGGTAACTTTGTAACAAACGATACAAGGGCTCTCAAAGAGTACACGGATTACCCTAACCTTCAAAATAACTTTTATTTCTCTCTTTTTCGTTTAGTTCTCATGTATGAGGATAGGGATTATTACGTCTAAGGCTACATCTCTCAGGAATGTGGCTCGGGATATAGCCTCAGTTTCTATGATGTATAAGCATGTGCCAAGACTCCTAGACTTTGTCGAAGAGCCTACATCAATAGGGGAGTTATGCGACGGTTGTATTCTCATATATCCAGCATCGCCCCTATACTGTGCTCCACAATTCCTTTTCTATCGAGACTTCAAGCTCTATGTAGGGAAACCTATAATCTTCTATACAACAATAGAGGGAAGACCATCAAGAAAGCACATTAAATTATGGATGACAAGGGATGTAGAATTCATAGCAAACTCAAAATATGTATTTGATAAGCTTGTAGAGGCTGGTTTTAATGTAATAGATGTAATCCCTCATGGAATCCTACTAAATCAGATCAGAAAAGCCGAGAAGATGATACCAATAGTCAGGAAACACCTAGAGAAACTACATGGGGACAAGGTCGTATTTGGAGCAGTAGCCTTCTACCACCCAAGGAAAGGATTAGACCTCTTAGCAGAAGCCACAGCCCTCCTCTCAAAGAAAAGGAAGGACTTTGTAGTACACCTCATTACCTCACCACAAGCTAAGAAGTATCTACCAGTACTCGATAACCTCTACATAGATACAGTATTCGGAATGAGGAGTAGAGAGGATATACTAGCCTTCCTAGGAGCATGTGACTATGTAATAATACCATCGTTAGCTGAGGGATTCGGACTACCACTCCTAGAGGCTAACGCAATGGGTACTCCATGCATATTCCCTGCCTATGAGCCCCTCATAGAAATAGGCGACATGGAGAATAACCTCATCTTCGACTACAAGTACATTAAGCTAATGGATATAGGGGAGGGGATAGAGTTCGAGTTTCACATATATGATCCAAAGGACTTAGCCGACCAAATGAACTATGCAATCTATCTCAAGAGGAAACTAGAGAGAGAGTATAAAAAGAGGTGTGAGAAGGTAAGAGACGTCATAAGAAAGTTTAGTGCCGAAAAAGTTTATTCAAAACTCCTCAAGTATTTATCAGGGTAGGCTCATGGCTAGCAGGTACTATGAGCATAAGATAATGGAGTCCGTCAGGGAGAAGAGGAAATACTTTAGCAAGGTGCTCTCACTTAATGCTATGGATACTAATTATGATAGGGTCAGAGATACTGAGGACTGGTTCATAGAGTGGTCTTGGAGATATGGGTTACCCTTTATATGGCTTGACATACACTCACTCTTCATTTTCGGATTACAACCCTATGAGCTAGAGCCCTTCAACATAGACTTCCGCATAGAACTACCCTCAGTAGAGGAGTGGTTACAAGGTATCAAGCTCAAGTTTGAGAAGGTAGACCTTGGAGAGCTATGGAAACAGTTTAATGAGGAGATATTCCAAGAGATAGTGCCTCCTCAATTCGACTTTGATACCTTCGTATCAGAGAACATCTTAGAGGAGTTCCAGACAGACATCTCTAACCTACTGAACCGCAAGCTCATAGTGGGGAAAACTAAGTATGGGGAAGGTTACGTAGACCCCCCAGTCATCAGAGAGTTCCTGAGAGCCTCATTCTATGAGATATTCAGGAGAAGACCTGACTATGAGAGGCTCAAGAAGGTATTTGAGACCATATCTCAGAAGCTCGACATACATGAAGGAATTGTTGAGTCTGTATTCAACCGTATAGTCATGCATGATGTAATGATAAAGGAGAACTTCATACTTGGTTACAACATACTGGGTTACTCAAAGCTATCCCCTAGAGGAAAGCACTCCTCAAAATTCCCCACACTCACATGGAGAGGAGAGGTATTCAATGTTGAATATACAAAGTTAGAAGAGCCCAATGCAGGTTTCATACTAGGAGTTACACCGCTAGGCTTTGGAGTGTTAATACCTAGGAAGTCTATATGGAAACCTACCAAGATAGGAGTCACTCCAAAGATAGTGTGGTTCATTGACTACAAGATGAGACATCTACACTATAGGTATAGGGCTACACATCTTGGATTTGCTAACTATCAGAAACATGAGGAGATGTACAAGTACTACAAGAGCGAGAGAGCCGACCAGTACCACTCACTGAGAACCTTCATCTATCATATAGAGTCTCTTGTGGAAAACCTCTTAGAAGGTAAGGGCATAGACCAGTTCAGGCTCAACATGTACAAGAGAGCCGTACTACAGCTCATAGGTCACAAGAAGAAGAGACATAGATGGGGCTATGGGGCTTACGAGTCAATGACTGATGAAGAGTTCAAGGAGTACTGGATAGACTACTGGGTTAAGCAAGGGTTAGACAAAAATACCCTTGTTAACTTATATAACTCGGTGTCAAAATGGTTGCCACATCTGAGGTATCACATGAAGGAGTTGGGAGAGAGCATAAGGAAGAAGAGAGAACAACTAGCCAAGCTACTTTCGTGAAGACCTATCAGCCTCCCGCACCAGCACCACAGCCAAGCCCACAAGAGGTTCAACTCAGAAAGGAGCTAAGCGATACGATAACAGACATAATCTTTGATGCTCAGGATGTAGGCTTTGAGTTAGCAATGCTAGAGTGTCCAAATAGAGACAAATGTCCATTAGTGCAGAAGACAAGAGAACTCATAAAGAAGGTTAGAAAGCTAGTTGAGATACAGAGGAAGATGCCTCGCCCGTGAACCCCCTTCTCTTTACCTTTTATTTCTATTAGGTGTTAGGGAGATATTTATCATTTAATCCACAACATTCACCCTAACACCACTCTGTATATATAGCTGTGGTTATAAGAGTAACATGATGAGGCTCAAATATCTTGAACCCCTAATACCACCAGTATCCTTCAGGCTAGACCGTGCTATCGTTACAATTTACGAGGTTACAAAATCACAACTCATTAATGGCGAGAAATGGTATCATGTATGCTTAGACATAAGGATAGGAAAGCACAGATCCCCCAGATTCTCACTAGATGTCAAAGACCTTAAAGACCTAAGGAGGAAACTTTTAGTAGAAATTTCAAAGTTTAAATTAATGATAATGCTAGGTGTTAAGCTATGAATGATGGGGAATTCCTTAGGATTCCAGAAGATGAAGTTAGAAGGATAGCCGAATCCATAGCAGACGCATTACTTACTACAGAACCCTCAACAATAGGGCTCATAAACTCACTAGAAGAGTTAGAAGACCTTGAAAGGCTAGTATCCTCATGTGCTGGTATAACAGACCCCATAGGACAACTAAAGAGCTGGTTATCTGATACCTTAAACTCAATAGCCTCATGGATAGCGGATACAGTATCCTCAGCCGTAAAGGGATTCATAGATAGCCTATCAGGTACAATATCAGGGCTCATAGGCGGGTTAAGAGACTTCATATCCTCTATGATATCCTCAGTCCTCAGTGCAATAGCAGATCTAAAGAGCACGTTTAATGCAGTAGTCCTCAAGCCTATTGAGGAGATGATTAACAGGGCTATAGAGTTTGTATCAAAGATACCTGAGTTACTCAGACCCATAGAGACAGCTATCTCAAATGCAATAAGCGGTATATCTTCCATAGTAAAAAGCGTATCAGAGCAGGTATCAAGCATGATAGCTACAATAGTAAATGAAGTGAAGAAGGCACTCAGTCCAATATTTGGAATAGCGAAGACATTACAGGATACGCTTACTGGCATGATCAGGAACATCACATCATGGATATCCTCAATTAAAGATACACTAGCGGGAATGCTAGGCAACATAGCGTCAGTAATAGGGAAAATTGTTGACTCGCTCAGAGCCTCATTAGAAGGGGTCTTTCAGAGAATATCCTCTTGGTTA
>QMZU01000020.1 GCA_003663345.1 Candidatus Aenigmatarchaeota archaeon
GAATTCAACCCAGAGCTCGGTGAGATAGCAAATATAGATGGAAGAGAACTCTTCCAGCTGCTTTCGGAGAACATGACACCAGAACACTGGCAAAAGATAGCCAGGGAGGTGGAGAAGGAGATAAGAAAAGGCGTTGATGGAATCGTGATAATGCATGGGACAGATACCATGGGGTATACTGCTGCTGCTCTTTCGTTCATGTTGGAGGACCTGCCGGTTCCTGTGGTTCTGGTGGGTTCGCAGCGATCATCGGACCGTGGCTCCTCGGATTCGCATATGAACCTGGCCTGCGCTGTCAAGGCAGCCACATCGGATATAGCAGAAGTGATGGTCTGCATGCACGGGGAAAGCTCTGATACATACTGTTACCTCCATCGTGGCACCAAAGCCAGGAAGATGCACACCTCTGCCAGGTACGCTTTTCGCACCGTCAACACGGAGCCTATAGCCAAAGTCCACTGGGAGGGTCTCCGCATCGAGATTCTATCGGATTATAGAAGAAAGGACAAGTCGAGAAAATTAAAGCTCCTTGACAGGATGGAGAAGAGGGTCTCGCTGGTGAAGATATATCCTGGGATGAATATGGAACTCCTCAAAGAGGTCTGTAAAAGATCCAAGGGGATAATCATTGAGGGAACAGGTTTGGGGCACGTTCCAGTTAACGCTATAAAAATACTCAAGAGGTTCATATCCGAGGGTGGGTATGTTTTCATGACATCCCAGTGCCTGTACGGTCGTGTGAATATGAACGTTTACGAGACCGGAAGGGATCTCCTTCAGATAGGTGTGATGGGAAACTACACGGATATGTTGCCTGAAACCGCACTTGTGAAGATGATGTGGGTTCTTGGAAACCATAAGAAGAACGTCAAAGAGATGATGGAAAGAAATCTTCGAGGAGAGATAACCGATAGGAGTGTGTTCTGATGGAGATGAAATGTGGAATAGAGATTCACAACAGATTGAACACGAGAAAGAAATTATTCTGTGGTTGCAGACCGAGGATGTCCGAGAAGGACCCCACAGGAACCATAATTAGGAGGTTGAGGGCTGTTCCCGGTGAGCAGGGTGAGATCGACCCTGCAGCGATGTATGAGTTCTTCAGAAAGAGGGAATTTGAGTATATGACTTATGAGGATGAGACCTGTCTGGTAGAGATGGATGAGGAGCCACCACACTCTCTTAATATGGAAGCATTAGAGGTCTCCCTCCAGGTTGCGAAGATGTTGAAGGCGGAGATACCTGATGAAATACATGTCATGAGGAAGACTGTGATAGATGGCTCCAACACTTCAGGTTTCCAGAGAACGGCCATAGTTGGAATGAACGGGTTACTGGAAACCAGTGAAGGACCGGTGCGCATTTCGAACATCTCTCTGGAAGAGGAATCAGCACAGATACTTGGGGCAGAAGGAAATAAAGTGACATACGGTCTTGACAGACTCGGTATACCGCTGATAGAGATAGGTACAGAACCGGATATAAAGAGTCCTTCTCAGGCCAGGGAGGTTGCGGAGAAGCTCGGGATGCTCATAAAGAGCACAGGAAAGAGCCAGACAGGTATAGGGAGGATAAGGCAGGATGTGAACGTTTCGGTGAAGGGCGGTGCGAGGATCGAGATAAAGGGTCTTCAGGATATAAGGATAATGGAGAGAGTAATTGAACTCGAGATTCAGCGACAAAAATCCCTCCTCGAGATAAGAGGTGAGCTGAAGAGAAGAAAAGCATCCGTAACCGGGATAATGGATGTCACCAATATCTTCAGAGATACCCGGAACAGACTCATAAAGAGGGTGATGAATCAGGGAGGTTTGGTTCTGGCCTTCTGTCTCAAAGGTTTTGGAGGTCTGATGAAGAGAGAGGTCTGTGAAGGAAAACACTTCGGGGCAGAGCTTACTGATTATGCCAAGGCATATGGTCTTGGGGGACTGATACACTCGGATGAGGATTTGAAGAATTATGGTATTGAGAAAGAAATGGACCTTCTCAGAAAGAGATTCAATGCTGGAAAGGATGATGTGGTTGTGGTTATGGCCGGTGATGAGGAGCATGTGGGAGGCGCGGCCGAAGCAGTTGCTTCAAGAGCGGAATATGCTTTGAAGGGTGTTCCGAAAGAGACAAGGTGCGCGAACCCTGATGGTACCACCTGTTACATGAGACCCCTTCCAGGAGAGTCGCGAATGTATCCGGAAACCGATATACCACCAATAAGGATAACGGAATCTTTCCTCAGGTCCATAAAAACCCCCGAACCCCTTGATGCTAAAGCTAATAGATTCATTAAGGATTTTGACCTTTCCCAAGACCTCGCCAATGAAATCGTAAAGTCGGACTATCTGGATATCTTCGAGGAGATCGCTCCGAAGACCAGAGAGCCGAAAAAAGTCGCGGAGCTTCTCACAAGAACTTTGAAGGAATTGAAGAGAAAAGGAATTGATACCGAGTCTCTGAACCTCGAAGATTTAGAATCACTCTCAGAGATGTTCGGAAACCATGAAATACCCAGAGAAGCAATACCGGATATTATAACAAAAATGTCAAAAGGAGAGTTGTTGAAGAGTATACTTTCATCAATGAAGAAACTTGCCAGAGACGAATTGGAGTCACTCATAGATAGAATCATCCAAAGAAATATCGACCTTGTCAAAAGGGAGGGAACCAACTCTTTCAAGAAATTAATGGGAGATGTTATGTCAGAGGTCAGAGGAAGAATAAGTGGTTCGATAGTGGCGGATGTTTTGAGAGAAAGAATCGAAAAGGCGGTTAAAAATGATTGAAGGTCTGGAGGTCTTTCCGGTTGTGAGGTTTCTGTTGCTTTCAGTAATCGCATCTTTCACGATAGTAATGGCATCGAGCGTGATGAACAGGGATACAAGTTATATCAGAACCTTTCTGGCATCGCTCGTCGCTGTGTACATAAACCTTTACTGGACGGTTAGGGTTCCATACCTCTTTCCTTATCAGTACTATCTTCTATCAGTCCTTCTCTGGATTATTGTTCTGAAATTCGTACTCGGTGAGGAATGGAAATACAGTGCTGCTCTCGGTCTAACAGCTTTTGCAGCTGTATATTTCACATCCTATTTCTTCCCGTTCTTTCTCTGAACCTCGCCTATCAGGACACCACCCTTCGTGTCAGTTATCCTTACCCTGAGAAATTCTCCTTTCAAGGAATCCCTGACCATTACCGGTCTGTAAGACTCATCCCTCCCGAGAGAGAATCCATTTCTCATATCAGTGAAGAGAACAGTTCTTTCCTCACCAATCAACCCCTTCAGTTTCCTATTTCTAATCTCTCTGACCAACTCTGAAATAACTCTGCTTCTTTCTCTGATCACATCAGAAGGAAGGCCCTTCATCTTTGCGGCATCGGTTCCAGGTCTTGCCCCGAATCTACTGACATTGGTGTGTTCTGGCTCGATTCTCTTCATAAGATCGATGGTCATCTCAAAATCCTCATCACTCTCTCCAGGGAACCCAACTATTATATCGGTCCATATACTGATATCCGGGATACTTTCCCTGAACCTATCAACCATTTGAAGAAATTCATCCGCTGTATACCCCCTTCTCATCCTCTTCAGAACAGAGTCACTCCCGCTCTGCACAGGAATGTGTAGAAATCTGTAAATCTTCTCATTTCTGTAAATCTCGACCATCTCATCCTCTATTCTCTTCAACGTATTGGGATTCATCATACCAACCCTTACTCTGAACCTTCCGGGTATTTCCAGAATCCTCTCAAGTAACTCCGGAAGGGATGAACCTATGTCAAAACCATAGGATGCCATATCCTGTGATGTGAGCCATACCTCTTTACAGCCAGAAGAAACAGATTTTTCGATATCCTCAACTATCATCTCCGGAGAGAAGGACTTCAGGGAACCTTTGGCTTTTTTAACTATACAGTATGAGCAGTTGCCCAGACACCCTTCAGACACCTCAGATATATGAATATATGGATTCTTTCTGATCCTTGGTAAACGAACCTTCTCCTCCTTCCTTTCACCGACATACTCCACCCTTAAACCGTCGTGAACCTTCTTCACGGCCTCTCCGACCTTCCTGCACCAGCTCGGTCCCAGAAGGGAGGCGGAGGGGGCGATATCACGGATCACCTCTGGTTCAACCTCCGCCATGCACCCAGCAACCACCAGTTTTTTCCTGCTCAGTTCCCTTATCCTGTTTCTCATCTTGCTCTCGGTCGGGTTCTTCACAATGCAGGTGTTCAGTATCACAACGTCCGCATTCTCCTCTCCTACAATCTCACACCCTGCTCGTGAGAGAAGACCCAGCATAACCTCTGAATGTGCCTGATTTGCCGAGCACCCATAAGTCTCCAAGTAAACCCTCACCATACTAAGAGTAAAAAAGAGGAAAGTATAAAACCCTTTCTTAGGTTTATCTTCTTCTGAGCCTCGAACAGTTCAGCGTCTTCAACTCGTAATCCCTTACTGCCCTTTCAACAATACCCAATAACTCCTCAAAATCTTCGTCCCTATACCTAAACATGCCGACATCAATTTGATGTAACACACTCAATTTTTATAAAACTGCAGGATTCTTTAAAAGTATTTAAAAATTCGCGCAGAGATGAGATATTATGAACGAAAGGTCAAAAGAAAGCCTGAAAAAGTACTTCGCAGAAAGATACGGAAAAGTTAAGGAGATTGAAAAGTTTGGTGAGGGTGTTCTGACCAAGGTTTACAGGGTGCGTTTTGATGATGATACAAGGGACCTGATCATCCGGTATCCGAAGGAGTGCGGTGGCCAGGAGCACCCGTCCGACAGGGCCAAAAACCTGCTCTGGGGGCACGATACTTATAACAGGTTGCCGAAACATGTGAAGTCTGTTGAGGTCCTTATTCTCAGGAAAGATGGGTCATTGGTCCCCATAGGCGAGTATGAGGAGTTCATTCAGGTTATGGAGCTGGCAAGTCCTGACAGCGTGGAATATTTCAATGACTTGGACAGAATACTTCAGAACGACCTCACGGAGAAAGATTTGAAAAGAGCCACGATACTCTCAGATTATTTGGTGGATATACATTCAGTGAAGAGGGAAAGCCCTCTCGAGTACATGAGCAGAATAAGGAATCTTGTCGGTCATGGGGATGGAATAATGGGGATCATTGATTCCTACCCCTCTTACAATGAGCTGGACTTCACAGACCCTGAAGAGCTTATAAATATACAGAAAAAAGCGGTTGAATGGAAAGAGAGGATAAAGGGAATGTATCACAGGCTCTCACAGGTTCATGGAGATTTCCACCCCTTTGGAAACATAAGGTTCTTCGAGAATGATGATTTTGAAGTTCTCGATAGGAGCAGGGGGGAATGGGGAGAACCAGCAGACGATGTCACATGCCTTTCCATAAATTACATCTTTTATGCTCTACAGGATAAGGGGAGATTTCAAGGAAAGTTCAAGAAACTCTACGATACCTTCCTCAACAATTACATTGAAAGGACCCAGGATCACGAGATGTTCAGGGTCATGCAACCTTTCTATGCCTGGAGGGGTTTGGTCATAGCAAACCCGAACTTCTACCCAAACCTTGACTACAATGTCAGAAGAGGGCTCTTCAACTTCATAAATAATGTCCTGGATGTGGATGAGTTCGATCCCAAAGAGATAAACTCCTATCTGAAGAATTAGACCAGTACAGCCTTCTTGATTTTCAAGTATCCACTGTTTCCCTCCCATACAACATCATAATCCTCAACAACCAACCTCTTCCTGAATATGGGACCGTTCAACACAAGCGTCTCGTACTCCCCACCCTCACCGGCTATGTGTATGCCATATATCTCCCTCAGCTTCTTTAATTCCTCTAGGGCATCTTTATCCAGAATCCTTCCGAGCCATTCCCTTCCAAGACCCTCGGCCCCTACAGCCGTGATCATCACCTCAAACCTCTTCACAAGATCCTCCATATAATCATCAACATTCACGCCCCAGAGAGGCGCGTACATTTTCAATCCAAGAGTTTCACAAACCCTTTCAACCCTCTCTTTCTGATACTTAGAGGCTATGGCTCCAACAACCACACCTTCCACACCGAGCTTTTCAAGGACCGCTCTCAGGTCATCCACCTCTTTCTCCTTCTCACCACGCGTCCATCCCTTCACAAGTTTTATACCAATGGATTCGGCAAGGAGTTCAACCAAATGCATGTTCGGGGTGTGGTACATGTAACTCTCCACATTTTCACTTATCATCGAGATAAGATACGTTACCTCATATCCGTTCCTGAGAGCTAAATACAGAGTATAGGTACTATCCTTCCCACCTGAAAAGAGAGCAGCATATCCCATAATATCCCTAAACCTTTAAAAGCCTAAGAGTTAAAAACTTATCCTATGGACTTCGAATCTCTGCTGGTATCCCTTCCATATGTACAAGTTGCCCAGGCTCTAGCGGTACTAATCGGAGCGTTTATAATAAACAGATTCTTCATCCAGAGGCATCTGGACCGATTCGCCAGAACTGCAAAACTCGAAGAGCATTATATAAAACCATTGAAGAACATTCTTACGTTCCTCGTTTATGTTGTGGCATTATTCATAATCCTTTCAATATTCGGCTTAAGAGGCTCGGTTGAAGGAATGCTCGCTGGTGCAGGGTTCGCAGGAATAGTTGTTGGTTTTGCAGCCAAGGATATCCTTTCCAACTTCATAGGCGGTTTCGTTCTTCTGGCTGATAAACCCTTCAGGGTCGGGGATGTTGTTGAGATAGCGGGTGTAACAGGAAGGGTGGATGATATATCCATAAGGTCCACGAGGTTGGAAACGTTTGACGGTGAATACGTAACCATTCCCAACGCCATGGCGATGAATGAAATAGTCAAGAACCGCTCCCTCAAGAAACCACAGTACAGGGTCAGAATGAACATAGGAGTGGATTACGATTCGGACCTCCAGAAGGTCATAAAGGTCTGTTCGGATATACTCAGGAAAACAGAGGAGATAGAGAAGAAACCCGAACCGATAATCGCTTTTGACTCCTTCGGTGATTCATCCATAAACTTCGTCCTCTACTTCTGGGTCAACATAAAGAAGAACAGCCCCCTTGCGGTTAAGACCAAGATTTCGCAGGAGATAGTGAAGAGGTTCAGGAAGGAGAAGATAAAGATACCCTTCCCGCATATCGAAATAGTGAAGGACTAATCTATCCTCAGCGCCTCCACAGCAGGGAGTTTCTCTCCACTCAACATCTTTATCAGTGCACCACCGGCTATCGAAACATACCCTATCCCTTTCTCATCCAGTTTGAAGTGCTTCAGGAGCATGGATGTATGTCCCCCACCCAGAAGAGAAAAGGCATGACTTCTCTTTATAGCCCGGAGAATCTCAAGCGTTCCTTTACCAAACCTTTCATCCTCGAACTCACCCATCGGACCCTTCATCGTTATGGTCCTCGCCTTCTTTATCATCTCCTTATAAGCTTTAACAGTTTCGGATCCAATATCGAATGAGTTGCAATCTACTGGAAGGAATTCGACCCTCTTTTCAACTCTCTTACCATTCATATCAAAGGCCAAATCCTGAGGTATTTGTATCTTATTCCGGAAGAGATGGAACAGCTCTTTTATCTCATCCATCCTCTTCATATGACCCTTCTCCTCGAGCCATTCCATTTTCTTTCCGAGGTCATAACCTGCGGCTATCAGGAACAGTTCACCCACAACCCCACCTGTTAATACATTATCCACCTCTTTCCTTGGTAGAAGCGCCTTCATAACATCTATGACCTCGTCAGGTTTTGAACCACCGACTATGAGCAGAGCAGGATGCTTCACATTCTCCGTGACTCTTTCTATACTTTTTATCTCACTCTCCATAACCCTTCCAGCTATGGATTTCAGAACAGGAACGAATCCAACCATTGACATATGGCTTCTGTGTGCAGCTGAGAAAGCATCGTTTATGAAGAAATCAAACAAAGGATACAGCTCCTGAATCATCTCACTCTTTGAGTGCTCCTCAGGACTCTTCTCCTGCACCTCTTCATCGAGATACCTCAAATTTTTGAGAAGTATGCAGTCACCATCCTTAAGACTCTTTATCTCTTCTTTAGCAACATCACCGTATATATCATCCACATAGATTATATCCCTTCCCACATGTTTACTCAGGAGGTGTGCGTGCTGGTCAAGGTCTGTGAAATCTTTATCGCCCTTTCTTCCTTGGTGGGCGATGACCGTTACTCTCGCACCCTTTTCGATTAACTCCTTTATGGTCAGGGAGTGTCTCCTGATTCTCATGGAATCCTGAACTTTCCCGTCTATAACAGGTGAGTTTATATCAACCCTGAGGATAACATACTTCCCTTTAAACTCGAAATCATCCATTGTATTGAACTTCATAGAATCAGTACCCCAGTGCTTTGTCGGTCTTTCTTATGGATTCGAGGTTGTCCTCCTCCATCTCCATCATTGCCCTTATACAGTCTATATTCTCGGGTATCACTATCGCCTCGCTGTGAACAGCATGTGACCAGAAGACCTCGCTTCCCTCTGATGATACGGTCTCCTCCCAGACCACAACTTCGTACATATCATATCTCGGTCTGCAGAGATCTCTGAACCTCTCAATCACCTCGGCTGTTGAGCTGTACCCATCAGCAGCCCTGAGCACGAGAACCCTCGGTGTACTTCTGAAGAGTTCCAGAATCTCGTCCCTCTCAACATCTTCTTTCAATTTCCCATGAACCACGTGAACATGCGCAAGGGTGGTTGGAACCTTCACAGCAAGTGTTTTTATATTCAACTCAGGGATAACGCTCTTCACATCAGGACCATGGTGTGATGGCACCTTCATCACAGGGACTATCGCATTTATCGGACCCTTGTTCGGATTCCACGGGTCCACAGCCCTCCTGACCAGAGAGGCCACAACCTCCTCAATTCCGCGCTTTTCCATCAGCGGATATATCGTTCTTATCAGTGATGTTGTGTTGCAGGAGACGACTCTGACATAATCCTTGCCCCAGACCTCTTTGTAGTTTGCAAGGGAGTTGAAACTCACACCTGTCAGTTCATGTTTTGCCCCACCCTGAAAAATGGCTTTGACACCATATTTTTCGTAAAGAGGTTTATTGTATTTCTCTATACCTGCGGGCGCGGCGTCCACGACCAGATCCACTTCCCCTGATTTCAGCAGATCCTCGAGTGTCCCCTCAACAATCATCCCTGCCCCTCTCATCTCTTCAAGCTTCTCAGGGAGGGAGCAGTACAGAGGTGTTCCGTAAAGCGGGCCTTTTGGTTCAAGGACCGTTCTGAGAACAAAGGTGGCCGCCACATCCGATATCCCGACCAGGTTCATATCCTTCTGAAGCTTAACAGCATGAGCAACCCTCTTACCTATGACACCTATACC
>QMZU01000021.1 GCA_003663345.1 Candidatus Aenigmatarchaeota archaeon
CTCATGATCTTTCTCAGCTCTTCTCTCTCTTCTTCCTTCAGGTGGATAAGGCTCATATTCTAACCTCACTTCTTGAGCTTCCCTTTAGTATACCTCCTCCAGATAGTTTTGGCCAGATACTTAGCCAGCTGGCTCCGACCGCAGCAGCCTTGACCGGCGCGGCAGGTTTGGCAGCGCAGGATTTCGCCCGAGCCGTAGTTGACATCTCCGCTAACATGGAGATATGGCAGCAGCAGCTTGAAACGGTGATGGGCAGCGCCCAAGAAGCGAGGGAGACGCTTGAGTGGCTGGCCGAGTTCGCCGCCGAGACGCCGTTCGAGATCCCTGGGTTGGTTCAAGCGACTGTAACCCTGGAGGCGTATGGTCAGAGCGCCAGGAAGTGGTTGCCGCTTGTTGGTGAGTGGGCGGCGGCGATGAGTATAGATATCAGTGATGCGGCCAGGGCCGTTGCGAGGGCTTTGAGCGGCAGTGCCGAGGGATTCGAGATACTGCGTAACTACGGCATCAACACGGCCAAGCTGCTTGCCGCTGGGTGGTCGGGAGCGTATCAGGACATTGAGAGCACTGCCAGGGCGCTGGAGAGGGTGTTCATGGAGTTTGCAGGCGGGATGGAGAAGCAGGCCAGGACATATAGAGGTATCATGTCCAACCTGTCCGATGCGTTTAGCCGGTTCGCCTTGTTACTCGGAGAGCGTTTTTTCGAGGATCTAAAGGGACGAATGAGGGAGCTGTTGGTGGTCTTTAATGAGATGTTCCAAACGGGCGAAATGGACAGGTGGGCGGACAGGTTAGGAGCCGTGTTCAGGGCGGCGGTTGATTTCTTCGGCGGTGCAACTCAAGCGGCGATCGGGTTTGCAAGGGCTATTGACAAAATCATGGGCAAGCTGGAGCGGCTTTTCGGGATCAGCCATGTAGATGCGATGGCCGCTGAGGTCCGCGGGTTGCAAGAACAAATCGAGCATTATGAGGAGCTGGTGGAGAAATACGAGGAGTATGAGGAGAAAGCGCGTGAGGCAGGCCAAACGATAGCCGAGTTTGCCGCTCACAATGATGAGGTGCGTCGAACAATCGATGAGCTTGCCCAACGTTTCCCCGATGCGGTTGTGGCAGTCGATAGCTTTGGCCGCGCTGTGGGCATCTCGGTCACGAAAGTTAGAGAGCTGATCAGTGAGATGCGGGCTTTGAACCAGGTTGCAGCTCGTGAGACGGCGAGGGAGATATTCAAATCGGTGGCCGAGTTGGAGAAGAGGCGGGCGGCGCTGCTGGAGGAGGAGCGGAAGATAAGAGAGGCGTTGAAGGCTGGTAAGGCTTATCAACCGTCGCCTAAGGCCGGGCGGGCTTACGGGCTAATGGGACCTATGCCGGTTGTCGGAGCTGAAAGACAGCGAGAGGTTTGGAGGCAGGTGACGGAGGAGCTTGCGGAGGTAAATACAAGGCTTGCCCACATGCGCTCCTTGTTGCCGGATGTTCTAAAAGCGATGGGACCTGAGGCGGTCAAGACGGCGAAGGGTATCGTTGCGCTTCAGCGTCAATGGGAGTCGATGGATGAGGCTGCGAGAAAAAGCGAGAAAGGCGCTAAGACGCTGGCCCAACTTCGTGGGCAGGCCCGTGGATTGGCGGAGGTTTTGGGCATCGGCGCAAAGAACGCCGATGTGCTGTTAAAACTCCTGCCAGATGTGGTGGCGCAGCTCGACAAGGGTCGAAAGGTGACGGAGGATCAAGGTAAAAAGGTGAGGCAACTGACAAAGGAGGAGCTGGAGTGGCGGAAGAAGTCGATACAGAAATACGTTGAGTTTGTCAACAAGCAGATCCAGCTGGGCAGGATGAGCACGAGGGAGGGCATAGTTCAGCTACAGAAGCTCTACAACGATGAGCGGTTGACGAACGAGGAGAGGGAGAGGATCTCTGAGGCGCTGGCACAGTTGAGGGAGAGATTAGCGATCGAGACGGCGAAAGCGGAGGCTGAGGCGGCGCGAAAGGCGGAGGAGGAGCAAAAAAGGCTGCTGCAAGAGCGGCGGGCGCGTGAGGAGGAGTGGAGGAGGGAGTCGCTTGCAAATTACGTGAGCTGGGTGAGGGAGCAAGTCGCGGAAGATAAAATGAGCACCGAAGAAGCTATCCGGAGACTTAACAAGCTATTGTCTAGGGAGGAGCTGGTGAAGGAGGAGAGGGAGAGGATCTATCAAACTGTTGCTGAGCTGAGAAAAAGGGCGGCGCAAGCCGGCAAAGAGGAGGTGGAGGTAGCTGAGGAAGCGGTTGAGAGTCTTGAAATAAGAATTGAAGCGCTGGGCGGGGCGGAGACGGTATATAGGCGGATGATACTCCATGCTGAGACGGCTGAGGAGAGGTTTAGGGCTCTGGTGCGGGCCGGAACAAATATAAGGCAGGAGCTGGTAAGGCTTGGGCTGGTCGATCCATTCGAAGCGTCTCGCGCAGCGGCGCAGGAGCTGATTTCATTGACTCAACTAGGCCTGGAGGGCACGGAGGAATGGCTTAGGGTGATGGAGGAGCTGGGCGGGACAACGGAGGAGAAGCTCAAGGAGTTATCCGAGCTTCTTGAAAAGGTGAAAAACGGCGAGCTGGAAGTGAAAAAGGCGGTGGAGCTGTTGGCAGGAAAACATAGAGAAGCCGGCGAGGTAGCCCAGCAGTCATCCCGGAAGATGAAGAGGGCAACGCTGGACGTTTGGGCGATAGCGCGTGAAGCAGCGAACGCGGTTGGTATGCTCATCGAGGAGTGGGATGCGTTTGGCGAGGCGTCTGAGGTGGCTGGTGAGGTAGCGTATGATGGGATACAGATCGTCGTGAGCGCCCTTATGGGCGATTATACGAACGCTGTTGTCCATGTAATAGACCTGGTAGCGCAGCTGGCCAAGGAGTGGGCGGGTGTTGCGGAGGAGGCAAACAAGGCGATAGAGAGCATGAGAGGGTCGATCGAAGATAATTTGGCCGGCGTGTTCGTCGATGCGCTATTCGAAGGAGCTAGCGTGGAGGAGGTCCGTGAGAAAGCGAAAAGGATGTTTGCCGAAACGATCCTGGAGGAGTTTGCCAGGAGCTTGCTTCAAGCAGGAGTTATCAAGCAAGTGTTAGACACCTTCTGGAGGGTGTATGAACAAGTGACGAGTGAACACAGCGCGGGAGGCGAGATGATAGTGCCAAGCGAATTAGAGCAGCTTGGCCGGGCCATGAATCAGGCGACGACAGCGATAGATCAGGCGTGGAGTGTTTTTGAACAAGTGGCAACGCCCTGGCTGGAGAAATACGGCATCCCAACGGGAGAAGGTGGGTTAGGCGGAGCCGAGGAGTATGGGACGGGTTCGTCCATCAGGACGATAACGAGGACGCAGGCAGAGAACATCTCGCTGTTGCTTAAGTCGAGCGAGTCCATTTTGAGGCAAATAGAACAAAACACTGCTGGGATACTGGATTACACGCGAGAAATCGCCTTACACACGAGCGTGTTGCCGGCCTTGGCCGGTGTTGGCAGCGGCGGACGTGATGTGAATGAGCAACTAGCGCGCGAATATCGAATTAGAAAGCGGGCTTTGGGCGGATAAATTTCCATGCCTGTGCGGGTGAGAATGGGTGGTGAGGTGCAAGAAGCAAGAATAGGACGCAGGTTTGCCAGCATTTTCAAAAACGTCATTTTATGTCCTCAACCGGATCCCTTAGGATAAACAAGGAGGTGGCAAAATGCTGAAATATCCGATTGGCGCTTTCAGGTCATCAAGTGAGGCCCGGGAGGAGCTTGAGCGCTGGTATGGGCAACGTGCTCGAAAAAGGCGGGACTCCTTCCAGGCGGCTCTGGAGGAGGCTAAGGAGGCCATCGAGCAATGCGGTGGTGCTGGGTGTTATGTGCTTCTGAAAGGACTTCAGATCTTCCTCCAGACGCCGTGGGGAAAGATAAAGCTGAAGAATGTTGAGACCACTAGCCCACAAGCAGAGGCTGTGTGGCTTGCCTACAAGCTGAGGGTTCCGTGTAAGCTCGGCCCTGGTGATGAGGAGGTGAGATAATAAGCAAGCGAGGCAGACGATCGCTCAATTCAGGTCATCCAATTTTCGAGCGTCGTTTAACAGCCATCGAGGAGGCCCTAGCACGTGGCGAGGGCTACCGAGCGATCCAGCGCCGGTTTGCAGTGCTGTGGGGTCTGTCCGAGAGGCAGGTGGGCAGGTATATCAGCGAGGTCCTAAAGCGTTGGTCTTCCGAGCTAAGCCGAAAAGAGCGCGAGACGCTGTTAGTCGAGGCGCTGATGAAGCGGAGGCATCTCTTTCGTAAGGCCATGAAGGAGGGAAACTGGAACCTAGCGCTCCGAATATTGGATTCTGAGGCTAGACTTTTAGGCTTGATGCCGTCCAAGGTATCCGACAGGCCCAGGCCAAGGCTAATTTCACCGCCGAGGAAGGTGATAATCTATGAGAAAAAAGAAGCAGCGCCAGATAGTCCTGGCCCAGGCGGAGCTAATGCTTAAAGAGCTGGGTTACGTTGATCGGCGTGCATTGTTGAACACCATAAAGGCGATGGGCATTGAGGTCCCAAGGCGGACGTTCTATAGGTGGTTGTCCGTTTGGGGCCAAACGAAGAACTTAAGAGAAGTTCGAGGCTATATACCTGAACGCTCCGCTTGATCTCCCAGATCCTTACCCTCTCTCAACCTGGCCCTCGACATTGATCCCGGCATGTTGTATTATGTCGATCGAATCCTTGCACTGTCAGGACACTCTCGATGAAGAGTCAGGACAAGCGTCCGGACAACTGTATAAGCGTCTCGGAAACAGCTCAGAGGCTTGGCGTATGCGTCGAAACCGTCAGAAGGTGGATAAAGTCTGGCAAAATAAAAGCTCGCAAGGTGGGAACCAGATACTTCATCCCTCTATCGGAGATCGAGGAGCGTGTCAGCACACCATCCGGACGGGTGCCAGGAGGTATGTCGGGACAGATATCCGAACAGAGCGCCAAAGACGAGATTATAGCAGCGCTCAGAGAGCAAAACCGGGTCCTGCAGGAGCGCATCAAGGAGCTTGAGGCGGACAAAGCTTACCTTCAAGAGAGGATCCTCACGCTGGAGAGATTGCTCGAATCAATGGCACCGAAGGCTTTGCCTAAACCACCGTTGCGTGAGAGGATAAAGCGGCTATTCAAGAGGGCGAAATGAGCCTGGGTTGTCACCAAATGCCCATTTGGTGACAGTTTGACAGCTTATAATCTCCGGCAATCCTTGCCCTCGCACAAATTAGCATGCTAAAATTGCCTCCTAGAGGAGGTGAAAGATGAAAAGGTGGGCTTTGATAACAGCAATATCGGCCATACTCCTCTCCCTGCCAGTGTGGGCAGAGCTGACAAAAGAGGATGTGCTCCAGATAATAAGGGCGGAGCTTGAACCGATTAAGCTTCAAATGGCGAAGCTAGAGGGTAAGGTGGCCACCAAAGATGATATCCATGAGCTTTATCGATGGTTCATCATCGCCTGGATCACCATCATTCTCGCCATCTTTGCGATCCCTTACCTCTACGGCCGAGCCGACAGGGAGCGGGTCAAGGAGCTTGAAGCCAGGCTCAGAGAGGAGGAGAAACGAATTGAGGAGGTGATAGCCAGCGTGGAAGCGTTGAAAGCCGTCCTGCAACGGGAGGAAAAACTCAGGGAAGAAGCTCAAAAGCTCGCCCAAGAGAAACCGGAGTTCGCCGAAGCTTTCAAAAGAATTGGTCTGCTTTGAAAGCATCTGGTAGGCTATCGCCTTGACAACAAGGCGCCTTGATGGTATAATTAAGCAGGAACTCCATAAGGAGGCGGCAAGGTGAAAATTCAACAGCAAAGAGGTGGAGAGCCCAAGCTCAAGATGTGGATTAACCTGCCGATCTCTCTAAGGGAAAAGCTGCTTGAGATTGCTCAACAAGAGCGCAAATCCATATCGCTGGTGATCCGGGAGCTGCTGGAGGAAGCCCTGCAGAGGCGGGAGCGAGGTGCCGAAGCACCCCGCTGATGAAAGCAACGCGTCCTTGGTCAACTTAAATTATATCACACCTTGCCGCCCTCCAGCCAGGGAGGTGCGCCGTGAAGAGGTTTGAGTATTACAGCGCCCTGGAGAGGATCCTCTCCAGGCTGGAGGAGCTGAAGAGGCAAATTGAGCACATCGAAACAATTGGCCTCTACATGGCGATTAAGGGCGTTGAGCACACACTCCTAGAGGGCGAATACTCGCAGCTGCCGCTGGTCAAGTGGGGTCTACGCGAGGTGGCCGCCGAGCTGTATGAACGTGAGCATCCGGAGTTCTTCGAGCTGTCCGAAGAAGTAGCGAAAATCGGCTTGGAGATGTGGCGCAGGGCTGGGCAAGCACAGCCTGGGCTTTCGGTGGCCATGACCGACCTTGAGAGGATTTTCGAGGATGGGCGTCTTGCAGCCAAAGCGGAAGGATGCGGGCTGCTGCTGGCAACCGATCCGGGTCGGGCGGTCGGAGAAGCGTTTGGGATCATTCACACGGTGGAGGAGCGGTTGAGAAAGGCTCGGTTTGTTCTTGAGGATGCCCTAGACAAGTTGGTGGGAGCGAGAACTTGATGAGATCAGCGTTTTGGGCTACAATTAAAACGGAAAGGGCGCTGTCAGGAGCGGCTGACAGCGCCCCAATTCAAACTTAACCTCCCTTCTCCCGCACCTCTGCGCTTTTTATTTTACCACACGGCGCGGAGGGAGGCAAGGGAAAGGGAGGTGAAAGGAGGCAAGACGTGAAATATGATACCCGGTTTTCTCAAAATTCTCAACTGCTGAGAAACGCTGCTTTTGAGCTGCTCAACGAGAGCATTGCTCCGATTCCCGCTGCTCCCGGCACAAAACAGCCCGCCTTGAAGTCCTGGAAAGAGTATCAACAGCGCTTGCCGACAAGAGAAGAGGTCCAACGCTGGTTTGATGATGACGATGTCTGGCTCGGAGTAGTGACAAGCCAGGGATTTGGCATCATAGATATTGACCCTCACCTCTCCGAGCAGCGGGACCTGCTTTTTACGGAGCTCATCGAGAAAGCGAATCGCGTGTGCTCATCGTTGGCAGAGAAGCTCTGCAAAACCAGGCGAGTTAAAACGCCCAACGGCAAGCATCTATGGCTGAGATGTGCATGCTTTTCAGAGCTGCACACCACTAGGATTACAAACGAGTTCAAGTTCGGCAAGGTTGAACTGCTTTGTAACGGTCATTTCGCTGTGGCTCCTCCCTCGCCAGGCTATGAGTTCGAGAACCCCGATGCGCCTGTTGTAACGCTCACCCGCCAAGAGGCCGAAGCGCTGTTGAAGATTCTCGGCATGGAGCTAGCAAAACCCATCCCTGCTTCATCACCCTCCCATCCCGATGCACAGGGGTTGAGACGTAGAAAGAAGCTGATAACTGCCACCACCGACCTGATAGCTCTGCTGGCTTTCGAACATCATCTAGCAAGGAAAACTGAGCAAGCCAAACCCGGTTCAAGAAACTTCACCGGCTACAAGCTCGCTCGTCAAGGGCGAAACCTCCGCCTCCCGAAGGAGATAGTCCTTGAGGGTATGCGACGTTACCACAAACACATCCCACCTCACTACCGCGATGGCAAACACGACCCTTACACCTGGAGCGAGGCACGCAGAAGCACAGAATCCGCCTTCAAGAAAGCTCCCGGTGAGCCAGCGATTCCGCCTCACATCGAGGCTCTCCGCGATTACGGAGCGATGGCCCGCCGCATCGTTTCGAAGCTCCACATCCCACAGACACGCGGGATAAGACAAAGCAGCATCCGCTCGGTTCTCGAACCGCTTGTCGCTATCGCGCTGTCGTGCGGCAAGCGTCAAAGCGATGGTTCAATCGCTGCAACTATCACACACTTCAGCTACCGATACGCTGAACTGTTAACGGGACTCAAAAAAGACACGATAGCAAGGGTCATAAACGCACTAACCAACGGCAAACTAAAGCTCAGCGGCATCCAAATCGAAATCATCAAACCGGCCAAAAAAGCTCAATTGCTTTCGAATGTTTACAAGGTCACTATCGCTGCGCAGCTGCTTGAGAGCGAAACGGAAGAAAATGGGACACTATCTCACTCCACCCAGTGGGATAGTGTCCCAAATTTTTCCGTTTGCCATGATGCGTTTCAACCCGGCGCTTTGGGTAAGGAGAGCTATTTCGTCTTGGCAGCGTTGTTCGAAATGGGACCTGCGACAGCCGCTGAGCTTGCCGGTAGGCTGGGCAAAACATCCGATGCCGTGCGAGCTCAGCTACGCAAGCTTGAGGAGTTCGGCCTCGTCAAGCGGTTAAGCAAACGGGGCAGAGCATTCGTCTGGGTGATAGGCGATGAGGTTAGCAAAAAGCTGAACGAGATAGCGGAGAGACGCGGCACAGCCTACAAAGGCATGGACAGGGCTGCCAAACACGGAGATGAGCGGCGAAAGTTCAAGAAGCTGTTAGAGAAACGCGTGAAGCTCTGATTTTCAGAGTAGCGAAAGCGGTAACTACTTTGAAAATCAAACCAGTCACTACTCTGAAATCACTACTGTGAAAATCAAACTGATCGCTAAAGCCCTCCTATCACTGCACAACTGCTTGAGGACGAAACGCGAAAAAATGAACCACTACCTCACCATACTACTCGTAATAGCAACTCTATTACGCATAGACACCCATACGCCAGTGAGATAGTGGTTCAAATTTTCGCGTCAAGCGACGATGCGTTTCGACGCGGTGCTTTGGGCAAAGCCGCCTACGGCGTGCTTGCCGCTTTGTTCGAGCTCGGGCCGTCAACTCCGGCTGAGATAGCCAAGTGGTTGAACGTGTGCTCCGATACTGTCAGGAAACAGCTCAACAAGCTTGAGAGGCATAGGCTCGTCAAGAAAGTGGGAAAGCGGAACAGAGCGAACGTCTGGGCGATAGGCGAGATGATAACGGTCAAGCTGCGCGAAGAGGCTGAAGAAAGCGGCACAGCAGGCAGGATGTGGGAGATAGCCGCAAGACACGGAGCTGAACGAAGGGAGTTCAAAAACTCGGCCCTTTTAACCTCCTCAGCCTCCTTAGCCGCCCGCTCCTTCTCTCGCTCTATCTTCTTGACTATCTGGCTAACCCGCCCTTGTGATATCTTAAACTCCACCGCCAGCTTTTTCTGTGA
>QMZU01000022.1 GCA_003663345.1 Candidatus Aenigmatarchaeota archaeon
CTACGGGTATCCTCTGTTTCACCGCTTCCTTGAGCGCCTGTTTGTCCACAGCAGGGTCAGCTATCACAACAACATCCGGCTCGAAGTACTCCTCGAAGTTCGGGTTGGTGAATGTGCCGGGAAGAAACCTTCCCGGGAATGCCCTACCTCCAACAGCCTCAGCAAATGCCTCCACCGGCTTCTGGCCGTTGCTTTTTCGCGAGACAGCCGCTATATTCTTTTTTCTGGCAAGAAACTTGGCCGCCACCTCTATTCTCTCATCAGTCTTCTCTATATCCAACACAGCCAGACCATCCGGCCTGACTTTAAATATGAATGGCTCCATCTGAGCAGTTTTTTCACGCATTCCTATATGCACACCGGCGCTCAGATACTCATTCCTATCCACCAGATTTGTCATAATCACCACCGAATCTCTACTCTATTGTGAGTGGTTATATTTAAATACTTTCTTCATTTTTGTAAGATTTAAATAATTTTCACGTTTAAGTTATAACATGAAGTACGATGTAAGGAATGAGGAGATCAGAAGGGTTGTGGAGGTTCTGTCTGAAAACTGGGAGGTGTATGAATTTTTCCTTGAGAAAAGGAGAACGGACCTCGAAACTTTGAAGAAAAATACAGAACTACCTGAAGAGAAACTTCTTGAATCAGTAGAATCGTTGAAGGAAGCAGGGTTGGTTGAAGACTGGAAGCATGACCCGGAGAACCCCCTTCACCTGACGAGTTTCGGGAATTACCTCATGAGATTGATGAAAAAAGCACACTACTTTTACTCCAAATGAATCATACACCAAACATCTTGGGGTTCTCTGATTTATCCCAGAGTTCGAGAAGTCTGTTCAGTTTTACAATCCTCTCACCACCAGCAACTCCACATTTTATGAAAGGTATACCGATTCCAACTGCCACATCAGAAATTATGTAATCATTTGTTTCGCCGCTTCTGTGAGATATGACAGGTATGTATCTGTTTTTCATCGCATATCGGACCGTCTCTATGGCCAGGGAAAGTGTTCCGATCTGATTCGGTTTTATTATTATGGAGTTTCCTGCTCTTTTCTCAACACCCTTCTCCAGCCTCTTCCTGTTGGTCACGAAGAGGTCATCCCCACATATCAATCTTATTTCTTTCTTGAATCTGGAGGTGAGCTCAGAGAAGCCTTTGAAATCCTCCTCGTGGAAAGGGTCCTCCACGTAATATAGATTATACGTTTTAATCAGGTCCTCCACAAAATCAATGTGTTCTTCCGGTGTGAAGGTCTTTCCAAGTTTCAGATAAACATATCTTCCTGTTTTGTATAACTGCGAAGCAGCCATATCAAGCCCGACCCTTGCTCCCTCCTGCTCGCAGACAGCAGAAACCAGCTCAAGGGTTTTGAAATCATCAAGCCTCGAAACCCATGCCCCTTCATCATTCCTCCCGGTGAGCATTCCCTTCACGCGCAAATATTCCCTCAACTTCTTCCAGACCCTTATGTTGGTCTCTATCGCTTCCCTCACGGTTCTTGCATTCACGGGTATGGAAAGAAACTCCTGGATATCCGTGCCACCGCCATGCGCGCCCCCACCCATAACGTTCCCCACAGGTACGGGGAATTTCGGTTTTTCAAAATATTTCCACGGTTCGTCCTCCGTGGACGCCTTCATGAAGGCTGAAGAGAGCGCAAAACCAAGGTTTGCGCCGATATTTTTGAAGTTCTCTCCAGCTATTTCAGCTATCAATTCATCCAAAATATTGAACTCATTCTCATCAAGCCCTATAAAGTTTCCCTTTATTTCCTCAAGAATCTGGAGCGCCTCCCTCGCAGGTAGCGATACCGCTTCGAACTTTCCTCTGGACTTGCCAGAAGGAGCAGAACCCGTAAAAACACCATTACTAGTTTTGACCTCAACAAGAATAGTTTCTTCACCGCGCGAATCAAAGATTACCCTACCTATAATGTCCTCAATCATATCAAATACTTGGTTGATTACTTTTATATATTCTAATCCAAATTCTGTTTTATGGGAATTTCATTCCTCTATGAACTACCGATGTTTCTGATAATATTCTTGATGTTATACTTCATCTATCAGAATTACAGAGCGCAAAAAATAATAACAAATCCAATTCTGAAGAAAGGATATACTTGGTTCATATTCGCTGCAATTCTTATGATTATGTGGGCAGTGAACCATATGGTTGGAGACCTATTATCTATATCCGAAGACCTTAAACTCTTCATGCATTATGTGGTGAGCCATGGGTTCCTGGTGTTGATGGCAATCTGTATAGCTATTGCAGCAAATATGTCAAGGAATTTGGCGAGAAGTTTGGAACCTGATTACTGAAGCACCGGCGGCATTCTTCTTTTAACCGTTAAAGGAACCACGCCTTTCTCGAACTCCATCTTTGCCAGCTCTATGGGGTTTATTTCACTTTTCTTTACCTTTATAAGAACCGGTGCACCCATGGCTATCTGAAGCGCTCTTGCACCTATAATCCTTGCTTTCTCAAATCTTGTATAATCATCCCACTTTACGAACATCATCCTCATCACCCTATGTATCTTAGTTCATCCTCATCTGATTTCTCCTGTCCCATCTGTTTGAGAGCCTGCTGCTGTATCCTCTCTATTTTCTGAAGGAAGTTCTCCATATCTTTGACTCTCTTCTCAAGTTTTTCGAGGCTTATATCCAGATTCAGAATCTTCATCAATATCTTCAGAACTGCCTCTCCGGCCTTGGGGTCAGTTAGTATCGGGAACCCTGCTGTTTCGCCGAGTAAACATAGCCCATCCATCCCTCTTAATTTACTCAGACCAAGAAGAAGCCCTGTGGCACCGACTATCATACCGAGTTTGAGTGACGTCTCCTCAAAGTTTATACCATATCCCTTATACTCCTCCAGAAGTTTAGGGTCATTCACAGCTCCAAGAACCATCGGCTCATCCTTCTCAATCTCCCCTGTTCCGAAACCACCGATCGTGAATACCTTCTTCACACCAAGATCCTCGGCATAATCCAGAATCTTCTCAGCAATCTCATAGTGTCCGTAACCTTCCTGGTCACCGCTCTGACTATCACCGATAAGAATTATCAGATCATTCTTTCCCTTCGGGTCCTTGTAATAATGAAACTCACACTTCAGAACCCTTGCCACATCTTCATGCAAAATCACAAACGGGAGAAAGTGTGGTGAATACAGCTCTGCTATCTTCTCGGTTTCCAGCTCCTCTATTAAATAACCGGCAACTATCCTGCCGATATTCCCTATACCCGGAAGTCCCTCTATCAGTATAGGATTATTGGGTTTAACATCCTTCAAAACCCTGATAAAAGTCTCCAAAATATCACCTTTTAACACTCTTTAACCTCATGATTTTTATATCTTTCCATTCTCTTCATCTCACGTCTGTACCTGCCATACCTGTCCTGAGGGGAGAATTTTGGTGGTTTTGGGTCGAATGTTCGAGACCCACATTTAGGGCAGGTCTCCTTTAACGTATAGATATTACATTTCTTACATTTCCTTAAACTCTTCACGGCTGAACTCACACTCACAGTTATCCTTAAGCAGGCTACAGGCGAATTCACCTGCTTCTCTGAGTTTCTTCTCACCGCTTTTCGGGTCCTGTGTGGTGAACGATATCTCGTAAAGCGGAGCATGGATGTATTTCACTTCAACACCATGTTTCTCTCTCACCTTCTTCAGAACATCCTTTATTCTCTCAATCCCATCAGGATTGTAATCCTTTATCCTGAGGTATCCCTTCAGTTTAATCTCCTTTATGGTTATGTTCTCCTCAGCGACTCTCTTGATATCTTTAATCCATTTCTCGGGTATTCCCCGTCTCTCCAGAGCATCTTCACCTTTCTTCAGAACCAGTTCAAACGGTTCCATCATATTCCTGAAGTTCTCCTGTATGAGAAACCCCAACTCCTTGTACATCTCATCAAGTGTTTTTCCTTTCTCCTTACCTAGCATCTCCAGAAGCTTTTCTCCCCTCTGATCTTTTTTCCATTCCTGAAGTCGTCTGTTCTTCTGTTCATCCGAAACCATCTTCATGCTCAGATCGATATGACCCTTCTCAGGGTCCACATTCTTTACAAAACATACGACCTTATCGCCTTTCTTGACCCAGGTTCTTATATCCCTCACCCATTTCCTGGCTACCTCTGAAACATGGACCATTCCCTCCTTTCCACCGTACTCATCCAAACTTACAAAAGCAGAATAGGGATTCACCTTACTCACAGTACCTATAACCAACTCACCCCTCTTAGGATATTCCTCTTTTCTTCTTACCAAGAAATCACCGTTTATTCCAGAACCTCAATGATTTTGGTTCTGATACTTCCCAGGCCACCGGTGGGTTCAGCTATCAATGACCCACATACCAGACATTCAACCCTTGTTGCGGGTCTGTTGAATATTATCTGTTCGTTGTTACAACCCTTGCATCTCACCTTCAGAAACCTCGTTTTCGGGCCCTTTATCATCAGAATCACCTAACCCACAAGTTCAAACCTCTTTACCCTGAAACCTCTCCCTATCACCTGTTCTTTTCCGCACTCCTTACATTTGTATCTGAGGTCCACTCTGGTCGTGGGTTTCTGACCTGCAGGTTTCTTCCCGAATTTTCCTGGATTTCCATAACCACTCTTTGTACGCTTCTTCTGTCTCTCTGTCCAGGCAAGGGTTCTCCTCTGCTTCGTTGCCTTCTCACGCCTGACAGTCTGCTCTGTGTGTTTTCTGCAGAATTTACAATATCTTCTCTGAACTTTAGGCATCTCCATATTCCCACCTTTTCTCTAATTCCATGAGGAATATATTTAAAGGTTTCTCATCTGCTTATACTTATGGATATTTATTATGTATTCAATTCCGACCCGGTTCTGACAAAACTGGAAAAGAGCATAGATTTCATGGAAAGAATAGGGTTTGAAAGATGCGGATTTATGGTGGAGGGGGAGGCCGAACCAAGAAAGCCCACATATAAAGGAATACTCTTCAAATCCCTTGGAATCTGTATAGGCAATTATGAGGATGTGTTTTATGGTGATGTTAGCAGAATCATTTTTCATGAACCATTAAAACACATAAGAGATATGTCAAAAAAACTCCTCTGGATTGATGGTTTTTTCCTGACATCTGGAGACTCTCTCTTCGGTCCAGATACCTTCAGTGTGCGTGGGACCGAGAATCACTATTTTGCAACATCGAAGGATGTGGAGATTCTCAAAAAATTCAATGATTTTATACAGGGAGAAGAGGTTAAATTGCAGGTGGAAAAAGCAGATGTCCCGCTTCTGGTAAACGAATTTTAATAATTCCACTTAAAAATATTCATGAACTACATCGGTTGCAGCGGCTGGTTCTATCCGCACTGGCACGGTTCTTTTTACCCGTCTGAACTGAAGCAGAGCAGGTGGTTTAAATACTATTCAGAGAAATTCAACACAGTTGAGTTGAACAGTACCTTCTATCACTTTCCGAAAGAATCCACAGCAAGGAACTGGCACAGGTCGTCACCTAAAGGATTCGTTTACACACTTAAGGTGAACAGAATCATCACGCACCTGAAGAGGTTTGTTGGAACAAAGCGCCTCATCAATGATTTTTACAGAATTGGAGAAAGACTGGAGGAGAAGATGGGCTGTTTCCTCTTCCAATTACCACCGAGCCTCCACTTCACCGAAAAGAAACTCCATGAGATACTCTCCCAACTCGATCCCGAGAAGAGGAACGTTCTGGAATTTCGGCACCAGAGCTGGTTCAATGACGATGTTTACAGAGAGTTGAAGAAGAACGGAATAATCTTCTGTTCCGTGAGCGCTCCGAAACTCCCCGATGACCTTATCAAAACAGGAAAAGACATCTATATCCGGTTCCACGGAAGGGATAGATGGTATTCACATAACTACAGCGATGAAGAGCTGGAATCATGGGCAGAAAGGATACTGAAATCGCGCGCAGTTAACGTCTGGTGTTACTTCAACAATGATTTTAACGCTTACGCTCCGAAGAATGCCATGAAGTTGAGGGAGTTTCTCTCCACGTGATTTTTATTACCGGTACTCTATAAGTTAAACATGGAGCCCGTGATTCTGGTCTTCGGCAACCCTCTCCTCGAGGAGGATTCGGTGGCGCTCAAGGTCGGCGCCGGTCTGAAGAGGCTGGGATGGGACGTGGTTTTCTGTGAAGACCCGGTCTCCATTCTCGACTATGTCGAAAGGCCAATTGTGATTCTCGATGCTGTGAAAGGGCTGAAAGAGGTGAAGGTTCTGGAGCCATCTGACGTGAAAACCAGAAGTGCCGTTACCCTCCATGATCTGGACCTCGGTTTCTTCCTTAAACTTCTGGACGTGGATGTTAAAATAATCGGGATACCGCTCTAAGTTCTATTTATCCTCAATTCCAGAAAGTGGGCTGAACAGGAGAAGCAAGGATCAAACGCCCTGATCATCTTCTCAAGTTCCAGTTTTATCTCATCCTCACCCCTGTCAAGAATCTCCGGGAGATACTTCTTTATGCCATCCTCCATTGATTTCAGGTTCTGTGCTGTTGGTGTGACTATATCCGCTTTCACAATCCTTCTGTCCTTTATCCTGTACCAGTGATAGAGAAGACCGCGCGGTGCCTCCACCACACCGACCCCTTCACCATCCTTTGGGATATGAGAAACTTTTTCCTGTTTCAGACCCTTTTCGAGAAGTTCGTTTATTATCTCCACCGAGCGGTCCAGAGAATTGAACGCCTCCACAACCCTCACGAGGTTTGCCTTGTAAATATTATATACAGGAGGTTTCAATCCAAACATCTTCATGACCTTCTTCGCATCTCTGCTCAGAAACCTGTGGTTTATGTTGAACCTGGCAAGCGGTCCCACGAGAAAACTCTTACTTTCCTTTACAACGAATTTTGAGGTGGAGTAGGGTTCCAGATACTCTGTAAAATGCTCCTTATACGTTTCACACCTGTAACTCTCCCCTTCTGTGGAACGGATGCAGCCGTGAAGAAGGGTGTAATCCCTGTCGGTTGAGAGAGCAAAATGCTCCTGTTTCATTTCAAAATCCGGGATATCCATCATTTTTGCAAGCTCCACCATTCTCCACATCTTATCCTTCCACCTCAAAAGCTCCTCCCTTACACTTCCAAGCTTCTCCTCTTTTGGTGGAACAGAGAAACCACCTATCACAGGTGTTATGGGATGTACCTCTCTTTCACCAACCGCACTCATTATCAGATTCCCGAGTTTCTTCAGGTGAAGGGCAAGGTGAATATCGTCCCTGTAATCCTTCATCATCTCCAAAGCGCTGCTGTAACCAAGATAATCCGGTAACGCGAAAAAATATGTATGTATCACATGGTTCTGAAGAAACATCCCGTGTGTGAGAAGGTCTCTGAGAAGGTTGGTCTGTTCACTCACCTTCACATCAAGAGCATCCTCAACCGCCTGCAGTGCCGCCATCTGATGAGCGATTGAACATATTCCACAGACTCTTGATGTTATTCTATGTGCCTCGTCATACCTTCTCCCTTTCAGAATCCCTTCAAAGAACCGGGCGGACTCCTCAACATCCAGCTCCGCTTTTTCAATAACCCCGTTCTTTATCCTCACGTGAAGGGATGCATGTCCCTCCACTTTTGTCATATGCTCCAGATCAAATGAAATGTTATGACTCATTCTACTCCCTCACGAACTTCGCGCGGCCCATGAACTCGATGATGCGCTCTTTTATGTCTTTTATTCCCTCAAAATCAACACCGTTCGTCTCGAACATTGATTTCACAGCTATCAGAGAAGCGTTGGGTGTGGGACCCCGGCAACCGAAACACGGAACTCCTACATTCGGGCATGCCGAGTTGCACCCGGCGAGTGTTATTGGACCTATACATGGGATCCCGTCCTTCAAAAGACATTTATTTCCGTTCCTCTTACATTCGAGGCATACGGCATACCTCTTCTCCACGGGCCTTTCATCGTTCACGAGCGCGTTGAAATAAGAGAGAAACTCGGATTTATCTATAGGGCAGCCGCGCAGCATATAATCGACCTTTACGTGTTCACCGATAGCCGTTGCCTCTATACTCTCCAGATACGTGTAATCACCGTAAACTTCCCTCCTAACATCCTCCTGGTCCATGAAATCCCTTATGGCAGGTACTCCACCAAAGGCTGCGCAGTCACCCAGAGCCACAAGAATCTTCGATTTTTCCCTCAGCTTCTTTACCAGCTCCACCTCTTCAGGGGTGCTGACCGCACCTTCCACAAAGACTATATCAAATGGTCCTTCATCATTGAACTCCTTCAGCCATCTGAATGATTTCACATTGACCTTTCCCAGCATGTCCATCAACTGGTCATCCATATCGAGAATGGTAGTTTGGCATCCCTCACAACAGGTTAGACTGAAGAAGCCCACATTTTTCATAAAATCAGTTACGGTTCCTTGGATTATAAAATTAACCTTTTATTTCAGTTAAGTCAATATTTCTCCATGAAGGTCGTTATTCTCGTGGAAGACGGATATGAGGATCTGGAGGTACATTACCCGAGGTTGAGATTGAGCGAGGAGGGTATCGAGGTTCTGATCGCGGCTCTGGATGAGAGAACAAGAAAAGGCAAGTATGGATATCCTGCACATGTGGACCTTACATTCGATTCCATGAGCCCTGAAGATTTTGATGGCGTGGTGATACCCGGAGGGACCCTCGCTTCCGACAGGCTCAGAACATATCCTGAAGTTCTGAAACTTGTCAAGGAGATGATGGAAAACGGGAAGGTGGTGGCAGCGATATGCC
>QMZU01000023.1 GCA_003663345.1 Candidatus Aenigmatarchaeota archaeon
CCTTTTTATCGGTGCTTGGATGTCTGGAATCTTTGAGAGGTCTATATCTATCTTCATTTCTTCAATATTCTCAAGTTCAATGGTCTCTTCTTCCTCTTCCTCATACATTAGAACCTCCACCTTCAGGCGAAGGAGGATTGCTGCTATGATTATGAGTTTTGCAGGTATCTTGAAGTCCATCTCTCCAAGTCTCTGAATAAAGGAGGCGAAGGCGTTTGCGAGCTTCACGATATCTATCTGCCAGGGGTCCATCCCCTCCTCGGAGACCACGTAGTTGAGAACTTCCTCCCAGTTCGGCTCGTTTGAAACCATCTCAACCATTTTTTCCTCTATTCCATCCGGCTTTCCTGACCTTTCAATCTCCTCTATTTTCTCTATATTCTTCCAGATGTTTTTTACCTTCATAAGGTCACTCCTTCGGCATCTCTATTGCCATAACCTTTGAGACGCCATCTTCCATTGATACACCATAAACCCTATCAGCCGCCTTTATCGTCACATCGTTGTGTGATATAACTATGAACTGCGCTTCCTTGGAGAACTTTTGAATCAGATTTGCTATCATTTTGGAGTTCTTCTTATCCAGAGCAGCTTCAACCTCATCCAGAATGTAGAAGGGCGCGGGTTTGTACCTCTGAACAGCGAAGAGGAAGGCCAGTGCGGTTATTGTCTTCTCACCGCCTGACATCGAATCAAGACTTATCTCCTTCTTCCCTTCGGGCTGGGCCTTTATTATCAAACCGCTTCTGATATCATCAGGATTTTCCAGTTCGAGAGACGCGCTCCCGCCTGTCAGTTCCTTGAATATCGAAGCGAAGTTCTCATTTATGGCGTTGAAGGCATGCATGAAGACCTCTTTCCTTCTCTGCTCAACCCTTTCGGCCATCTCGAGAACCGCCTTTTTCTCGTCCTCTATCCTCTGGACTTTCTCGTTCAACCGGTCATAAATGATTCTCTCCTCCTCGTACTCCTGAATCGCCTTCATATTTATGGGCCCGAGAGAATTAATCTTTAGAAGGAGCTCCTTCTTCTCCTTCTTCAACGCCTCAAGGTCCGCGTCAATTGTATCCACACCCCGGAATTCCTTGAAAGTATTTTCAAGGTTCTTGAGCTCTGCGAGAATTCTGGCCTTCTGGACGTTCAGTTCGTTAACCTTCTGCTGAAGAGTCACCCGTTTCTCGTAGAGCTTCTTCCTCTTCTCACGGAGGGTAAAAATGTTCTCCTTGAGCTTTCTCTTCTTCTCTTCTATTTTCTCTATATCATCATCTTCTCTCTCCTCCTTGTCGGAGAGCATCTCCAGCTCTTTTGTGAGTTTCGAGACCTCCTCTTCTAAAGAAAGAATCTCCTCTTCAAGTTCCCTCTTCTCCTTCTCGTACTCCTCTATTTCCGATCTCTCCTCGATCAGGGTTGTCTTCTTTGAATAATAACCTCCTTTCATCGCTCCGGATTCCTCCACAAGGTCACCGTCCAATGTCACCATCCTCGCTTTTCCTATGTATTTCCTTGCAGAGGAGATGTTATCCACAACAAGTGTGTCCCTGAAGACGTGCCGGAAGGCGAGGTCGTATTTCCTGTCATACTCCACCAGGTTTATGGCAAAATCTATCACGCCGGGTTTGCCCAGAAGCGCCCGTGCCTCGCGTGATTTGTCGTACATTTTGAGTTTGTTGAGCGGGAGGAACGTGGCGCGACCTATCTTGTTCCTCTTCAGGAAGTTTATGCACTCCTCGGCTATGGCATCATTATCCACAACTATGTCATTCATCCTCGAGCCAGCAGCCACCTCTATTGCAGTGTGGTACTCGCCCTTAACCCTCATCAGGCCGCCGATTGTTCCGTAAACTCCTTTCTTGTTCAGTTTGAGAACCTCTTTAGCAGCGCCCTTGCCAAGGAATTCCTGCTTCTGCCGTTCTAATTCTTTCAACCTCTCTATCGAATCCTCAATCCTTCTTATCTCCTTCTTATGTGATTCAATCATATCTTTTTTTCTTTCGATTGAGGAGCGGAGTTCGTGAATTCTGCGGAAGAGCGCGCTATCCTTTGATTTCTCTATAAGTTCGTCGCTCATCTTATCCAGGGCCTTCTCCTCCTTCTCGAGTTTCTCTTCGGCCTCCTGGAAGAGTTCGTTGACCTTCTCCAGTTCCTTCTGGTACTTCTCCAATCTCTCCTCAACATCCTTAAGCCGCTCCTGAGCGGTCTCAACCTCTTTCTTCGATATGGACGCGCTCACCCTCTTCAGGTCCTCCTGGTATCTCTGGTAGCGCTGCGCATCCTCCTTCTCCTTCTCCAGTTTTCTGAGGTTTCTCAACTTCTCGTTTAAAATTATCCTTGCCTCCTTCAGCTTCTCATCCACCTTCTGAAGCTCTTTCTCTGCCTTTGCCTTCTTATCGTCAAATTCCGCTATCCCGGAGACCTCATCAATTATTTCCCTTCTCTGGAGAGGGCTCATCTTTATCAGGTTGGTAACATCCCCCTGCATTATTATGTTGTGCCCGTCCGCGTGGATCCTCGCGCTGGAGAGTATCTCCACGATTGTTTTGCGGGTAACGGTCCGGCCGTTCAGTTTGTAAAGTGAGTTCCCGTCCCTGTTCACCTGCCTTGTTATCTTCACCTCCGGACCCTCGCCGGGTATGGAGCCGTCGCTGTTGTCCAGATAGAGGGAGACCACTGCCTTGGAGGCACCTTCTCTATTCTTCCCACCTTTGAATATCAAATCCTCGAGCTTCCCGGCTCTTATTGCCTTCGTAGAGAGTGTACCGAGAACGAACGTCACAGCATCGACAACATTCGATTTCCCCGAGCCATTCGGCCCGCAGATAACGTTGAATCCAGCGGGGAATGGAATCTGGACTCTATTAGCAAAGCTTTTGAATCCCTGCATCGATATCCGGTCTATCCGCACCATTTCTTCTCACCATCTTCCACCCCATCTATATATAGAAATCGCTTTTTATATTTGTTCGGATTTCCAGAATTGAGTTGTTTTAAATTTAAAAAAAGGTGTTAAAAAGGAAAATAAAAAACGGTAGTGGGGTGTGTCTGACTGGCTACATGGGAACCACCTCCAGAATTCCTCTTGGCGAACCTCATATTAGCCGTTTGTGAAACTTGATTCAAGAACAGAGTTATGGAACTTAGTTTCATTCGGTTTTTTAACCTTTGCCGTTATCTAATAATTGTATGATAAGGTACATATTCAGTCCTAAGTGGTTTTACGGGGTGGATATAGCTTTTGAACTATTCAGCATGATAATCACGTTTCTGATAGCGAGATATGGATATGAACTCTACAAGATATCTGGAAATAAAAAACACAAGTATTTCTCACTGTTCTTCCTCCTCATAGGTATAGCATTTCTCTTCAAGATAATTGCCAATTTCGACATCTATTACGTGAACACAGTCTCGATAGAAATAGCAAACAGCATATTCTACTTCACGACATCCCATGTGTCCGAGATGCTCTTTATCTTGGGTTTCTCCATTTTTAAATTTCTCATGCTACTATCTTTTTTCGGCCTTCTCTACATACTTTGGGATGAAAAACCCGGAATATTCTGGCTTTCCCTGTATTTTATCCTTATAATAACCATATTCAGCCACGGAACTTATTACATCTTTCACCTTTCAATGACGATGATACTTGCCTTCCTTCTGAGTTACTATTACAGAAACTATGCAGAAAAATCCAGCAGGGAATCATTTTTAATAATGCTTTCATTCCTGATGCTTACACTCAGCCAATTGGCTTTCATAACAATCGCGCTGGATATGGTGATGTATGTTGTGGGTGAGACCCTGCAGCTGATAGGGTATGCGATACTTCTCTACCATTATATCCTGGTGACCAGATATGAGAAATAGAAGGGACCGTATAGATATGATACTCTCTGTGCTTGAAGCTATACAGAGCGGGGGTGGAAGAGCCAAACCCACTCATGTGCTTTACAAGGCAAATCTCTCTCATAAGCTGATGAAGCGATATATCAAAGAACTGAAGGACAGGGGGTTCGTAGTTGAGGAGGATGATAAGAGTATCATGCTCACGGATGACGGAAAAAAATTCCTTTCTGAATTGAGAAAGATGAAAAGGTTCATGGAATCGTTCGGATTATAGGGAGGTGGTCATATGGATTCTGAGATTAAAAATCTTAACATGAAAGCGCAGAAATATTCCAAAAGGCTGGATTCCGTCCTGGAAGAGGTGAGGAAGGTCGTTGTGGGGCAGGAGGATATTGTCAGGAAACTGCTCATATCATTAATAGCAGACGGTCATGTCCTTCTTGAAGGTGTACCTGGGCTGGCAAAAACATTGATGGTGAAGACTCTATCTGAAACGATTAAATGTAGCTTCTGCAGGATACAGTTCACCCCAGACCTCCTTCCTGCAGATATCATAGGAACGAAGATATATGACCAGAGAAAGGGAAACTTTTACACCCAGAAGGGTCCTATATTCAACAACTTCATTCTTGCCGATGAAATAAACAGAGCCCCTCCAAAGGTTCAGTCCGCACTTCTGGAGGCGATGCAGGAGAGGCAGGTCAGTATCCATGGGGACACGTTTAAACTGGATAAACCATTTCTGGTACTGGCAACTCAGAATCCTATCGAAACAGAGGGCACGTACAAACTGCCTGAAGCACAGGTTGACAGGTTCACCTTCAAGCTCCTCATAGACTATCCAAGAAAAGAAGAGGAGAAGGTAATAATTAGAAGAAACACTCAGGGGGTTATACCGAGGGTTAAAACAGTTATGGCAGCAAAAGATGTTATCGAAATGCAGAGATTCAACCAGAAAATATATGCGGACGAAAAGATCGAGGATTATGTTACGTCAATAGTGGATGCGACGAGATATCCAGAAGACTACGGTCTTGAGATAGATGGGATGATTGAATACGGAGCATCACCAAGAGCATCAATATGGCTCATTCTTGCGGCAAAAGCCCATGCGCTCATTAACGGAAGAGGTTACGTCATACCTGAAGATGTAAAGAGTATCGCCCATGATGTTCTCAGACACAGAATAATCCTCACATATGAAGCAGAAGCCGAGGAGTTCACAAGCGATAAGATAATTGATATGATTCTTTCTAAAATAAGAGCCCCTTGAGGGAGAACATGAATAAAAATTATGTTATGATGTGGGTAGCGATATTCATTTTGACAGCTATCAGCATATTCAACATATATGGTTATTACTCATTGAATGAAAAGATTCATGGCATCTCTGGAAAATTTTACATCCTCAACACATCTTCAAATACAACCGAGAAGAGAACCAATGAATCAATTCTCTTTCCTGTTGAGAGAAGTATTCCAATAGTGGCGGTTTCAAGTGATGGTGAGGGTGTTGTGGGAAATCTTATTGTGAAGCTCATACCCGGAAACAATAACGTCCTGATAAATACCAATCCCTTCCTTGAAACCGATATACAGTACTCGGCCAACAAAGCTGTAGCGGTCGCCAAACTACGTTCCAACTACAATTACGATAAGGACTTTATCCTTGATTTTAAGGCAGGTGATGCCCGTCTCATAGGTGGAGAGAGCGCTGGTGCTGCCATAGCTATTGCAACAATTGCAGCGCTAGAAAACAAACCCCTGAAGAATGAGGCTGTGATAACCGGCACCATAAATCCGGATGGAACAATAGGCAGGGTTGGCGGAATCATAGAGAAAGCAAAGGCTGTTGCCGATGCCGGTTACAGATATTTTCTTGTTCCTAAAGGTCAATCCGTTGTGACATATTATGAAAGGCAACTGGTTAGAGAGCCATTTGGTTTCGGTTTTGAGATATTGAATATGAGATACGTTCCGAAAAGAGTAGATCTCAAAAAGATTGCAAAAGAGGAGTGGGGTTTGAATATCGTTGAAGTCTCGACTATAGAAGAAGCCCTGCCATATTTCATAGGTGATTGAGATGCCAAAGGTGAGGGAGATTCTGAGAAGAATAAAGAAACTTGAAAT
Organism: Candidatus Aenigmatarchaeota archaeon; assembly: GCA_003663345.1. Lineage (GTDB taxonomy): Archaea > Aenigmatarchaeota > Aenigmatarchaeia > PWEA01 > B50-G16 > B50-G16. The sequence goes on from QMZU01000023.1 coordinate 5,974, forward strand.
AAAGACCAATATGCTGGTTGAGGGACTAATAGCTGGGAACTATCATTCGGTTTTCAAAGGCAGGGGAATAGAGTTCTCTGAGGTGAGGGAGTATGTCCCGGGGGATGACATAAGAACTATAGACTGGAATGTGACTGCCAGATTTAACTCTCCTTTCGTGAAGGAGTTCATCGAGGAAAGGGACCTTGATGTTTACATTGTATTTGACCTCTCAGCAAGCAACGATTTCGGATATGAGAGGAGTAAAAAAGAGGTGGGACTGGAGATAGCCGCCTCAATTATGTTCGCGGCTCTGAGGAATAATGACAATGTTGGTCTCTGTCTCTTCACCGATAGAATTGAAAGATTCATAAGACCAAGAAAGGGTAAGAAGTTTGCTCTTAGATTGTTGAGAGAACTGGTTTATTATGAACCGGAAAGTCCGGGAACCGATATAAATAACTCTCTGATACAGTTGAGTAAAATAGTGAGAAAGAGAAGTATAATCTTCATTATCTCTGATTTTCTTTCCGAGGATTTTGAGAAACCTATAAAGTTCCTGAAGAACAGACATGACGTGATTTTGATAAGTCTTCTGGATGTAAATGAAGAGAACATGCCGGATATAGGGTATGTTTTTCTTGAGGATGAGGAGACAGGAGAGCAGATTCTTGTGAATACTTCCGATGAGAGTTTCAGAAAAACCTATGTGAAGGAGATGAAGAGAAGAGAGAAAAAGTTTTTGAATAATATGAAGAGACTTGGGGTGGATGTTATAAGGGTGAGAACCGATGAACCGTTTCATATCCCACTGAAGAGGTTCTTCAATCTGAGAAAAAAGAGGATGGTGAAGTAGATGTGGTTTCATTTTGGAGAACCAGAACTGCTTCTCTTTCTTGCAGTCGTGCCTCTGGTCATCTATTTCTATAGAATTTATAACAGAAAGAAGAGGGAGGCGGCTCTGAAGTTCAGCACGGTTGGGATAGTGAGAAAGGTTTCGCCTAAAAGAAACATAAGGGTTCATTTACCGTTCATGCTCCTTCTTCTCGTGATGACCCTTCTGATACTTGGTCTCTGTGACCCGAGGATTCCTTTGAAAACAGCAAAGGAGGGTGTGAATGTGGTTCTGGTTATAGATGACTCCGGAAGTATGGCGGCTACAGATTACAAACCCACAAGGCTGGAGGCCGCAAAAAATGCTGCAGAGATTCTGATAAACAGCCTCAAACCAAAGGATAATGTTGGGATAGTGATATTCGAATCCGGCGCCACTACTGCATCTTACCTGACCCCGTTCAAGGACAGGGCGATTCAGAAACTGAGGGCCATAGAACAGAGAGAGGGGAGGACCGCGATAGGTGACGGTTTGAGTCTTGCTGTTGATATGGCAACATCCATTCCGAACAAGAAGAAGGTGATCATTCTTCTGAGTGATGGTGTGAATAACGCAGGTGTCATAAGCCCTCAGGAGGCAGTTGAGTATGCGAAAGCCAACAAGATACAGGTCTACACAGTGGGCATGGGTTCGGAAAAACCCGTCGTTCTGGGTTACGATATATTTGGAAATCCTCAGTATGCAGAGCTCGATGAGAAGACTCTGAAAAGTATTGCAGAGCAGACCGGTGGTAGGTACTACAAATCCGTCAATAAGGATACGCTGGATGAGATTTACAGAAACATAGGGGAGAACATAGAGAGGGAATGGGAGGATACAAGCATAAAGGACTGGTTTTTCGCAGCAGCTCTGATAATACTGCTTCTGAACATGTACATAATCTACGGTAAGTACAGAATTGTTCTATAAGGTGATGGTGATGAGATGGCTGGCTATTATGGGATTGATGTTTCTGCTGTCAGTCAGTACAGCACACGCAACAAAGACCCTGCAGGTCGAGAAATATGTGGATAAGCAGGACATAAAAGTGGGTGATGATGTAAAGGTTCTTCTCAAATTCAGGAACCCCTTCGGAAAGGATATACCTGTAAGAATTGTGGACAAAAACGTATTTGGAAATAATGGAATAGATGTTCAGTGTTTAGAGTATAATATTCCCGCTCAGGAAGAGACGGTGTTTGGTTATGACCCCATAAAACCATTCTCACCTGGGAAATACACACTCGAGCCCGCTGAAGTCACATATATGAATCCAGAGACCGGAAAGGAAGAGACCGTAAAATCCAACGCTCTTGAAATAGAGGTTAAAGGGCAGGCGCAGCAGGGGCAGGCGCAGGGGATAACCACGATTTACAGGTGCAATGGTGTAAGTATGCAATCGACCTCCTACTCATCTTCAGGCAGCTCCTTCAGCATTCAGATAGGAAGCTCGGGTATGCAGCAGTTCCAGATGCCACACCAGACACCACAGACCTCCCCGCAGAGCAGGGTGCAGAACAATCAGCTCAATCAGAACACGAACGCTTTGAAAAAAGAAATGGAGAGGCAACTGGAGGAGCAGAGGAGAATGAGAGAGGAATTCCAGCAGAACCTCGCTCAGAATCCTGAGTTCCAGAAACGACACCAGGAGTTATTGAAGAGGGGGTATGAACTGAAGAATGCATCTCTAAATCCCATGACCAATAACACGGGGATTTTTGAACTTTCATATCAGAAGCCAAACGGTGAAACAGCGATAATGAAGGGTGAGATGAGGAATGGAAAAATAAAAGAACTCATGACCTTCACGGCTGAGGACAGGAGAAAAATACTCCAGCTTCTTCAGCAGAATGAGAAATTCCAGGAATACAACCAAACGCTTTTGGAAGAAGAATTCAATCAAACACAGCAACAATTCAATCAGATATCGCAGAATCATACCAAAATAATCATCTC
>QMZU01000024.1 GCA_003663345.1 Candidatus Aenigmatarchaeota archaeon
GACTACAAAAACTAAGAGAATAATAATTATTTGCGAAATGTTTAAGTTCATCTTAAATAATCCTTGCCCTGAATATTATTGTGCCATTGCATCTCCCACTTGTGCCTCCCTCTATCTGAATCTTCCAGTAGGTGCTGTTCTTTGAGTTTCCAAAATCATTATCGTTACTTCTTTGGTATAACGTGAAATTGCCAATGCTCTTCTCTGATGATGTTAGCTTGAACATGTCATCAAACAATGTTTCATTTGTAACTGAGTATCTTTCGTTGCTGACATCTATGTTTCCCTGTTCGCAAATCATGCTGAACCCATCTCCTGGTGTAGTGCCATACCCTTCTACTGTTACATTTATATCAACATTTCCTAAGTTTATAAGGGTAAGATTTATTGCCGGGTGTGATATGTTATTTGGTTTTAAATCGCCATAGTCTATCACATTGTGGGATATGTTAAATGCAAGTAGCTCCTCAACTGTCGTGGTAGTTGTTCCGTGTCCTGTCTCACTGCTGTTATCTGTTGCAGTCATATTAAACACCCAGCTACCACTATCTGCGTAATACCAAACCAAAAATGAGCAGCTGTATATTCTTGAAGATGCACTTTCACTTACCATTTCACAGCTACTGTTAGTATAGTGGTTATTGTTATCATCTTGGGACTCAGATGTGACAGTGCTATGATACAGAGTTGCATTAACAAGCTTTATGTCGTCATTACCATTATCATCTGATACTGTCCCGTTACATACCACTATCCTAGTCGTGCCAATCGATAGGCCTACAGGGTTGTCACACACTAAATTACTTACAGTGGGTGGAAGGTTTGATATTATGCTTAACCTATACCTGAGTGAAGAGCCTTCATTATAGTAAGTGCTGTTGTCTGTACAGTTTATACCCCAACTGTATTCTCCTATAGGCAGTTCCTGTGTGAAGTTTTGGGAGATACCTGTTTTTATATCAAAATCTGTTTGGTTAATTGTGTTATTTATGATTAAGCTACAATTTATTATTCCAGAACTGTCAGATACATTGTACCTAAATGTTACATTCAGAAGGGCAGGTGTTGTTAGTTTTGAGTTATTTCCAGGATACTCAAGCATTATGACAGGTGCAACTGTGTCTTTACTTGTTATGTTAACGACAGTGTCAATATTCAGTTTATCAAAGGTTATATTGTCAGATTGGCAAACTCCCTCTACTGTTATGTTTGAGCTACCTGTGTTATTAACGCTTACATTCCAAGAAGTTATGTTTGAGCTACCTGCAGGTATTGTTCCAAGATTGTGTGTTGCATCACCCTGCCCATAGGTAAGGTACAGCACATCACTGTTGCTGAAGCTTATAGTTACCTGGCAGTTAGTTCCAGTTAGTCCTCCTATATTAGTTACGTTTACTATAGTGCTAAAGCTTGTTCCTATTGGTTCTATGCTGTTGTTTAAAGGCTGTATAATCTTTACCTTAAGTTCGCTTGGTCTTATTATGTTGAGTACAACATTTGCGTACGTTGTTCCAGAAACTATTGTTGTAGTGTTTACACCATAATAGCTATCATTCCAAGCCATCACTATCAATGTGTCGCCATCAGACGCGTTTATTGTTGCAGCGTAAGAACCCTTAAATTGTGGTAATGGTGGAGCGTAAACTTTAGTTAACACATAATCGCTAGTGTTCGTATCATTAAGACTTACAGGGATTCCGTTCTCAACGCCACTCTCTCCGTCTATATTAAAAACTCTTCCTCTGACGTTGTGAGGTGTTGGTGGTGCTGCAATAATAAGTGGGACAAGAAAGACAACCATGATTATGGTAACATACAATCCTGCACTTCTCATTTTCTACCTCTTTTTGGACTATCTACTCTTTCCATTCTTTTTTAATCTTTTGATGCTAAACTTAACTAACAATACACCTGACAATGTTATTATTAAGACTATCCACCCAATCAAACTTTTTTTAGGTTTGTTATACGGCACAAACTTTCCGTTATTTTTATCATAAATAAAATCAATTTTGATAACATCTCCTGTTAAGGTTGTTACATGCTCTGTTGAATTACTCCCCATCTTTATGCTTATACGCGTTGAGTTATCTCCATGAACCACAACAACGTAACTGCCAGGAGTTGGGCCTCCTGTTTTTCCCTTTATTGTCTTATTAGTCTCAAGATTCTTGATGACGAATGTTGTTTTATTTTTTATCGGCTCTTTTCCATTATAGTTATACACAGTTCCTATAATGACATGAGGTATGCTTAATTTTGATGTTCTTCTCCTGTCTTTTTGCGGGGTATTTTTAGTTACTCCTATTACGAACTCTGATAGGTCAGTTACAACTGTGCTATAATATACATACTCCTTGTCTTCTGCAACAATTTTTGTAGGTAGTTCCTTAAATCCCCTATTAGTTTTCTTGTAAATCCTAACAGAGTCTCTACTTATCTTGTTTTTGTTTATCCATTTCTTTGCAACATTAAATTCAATAGTAGCATTTTCAGGATTGTTTTTGAATACTTTTGAATTGCTTATATCAAATTCTGTAACCCTTAAGCTTTCATAAGCGTTTATTGTCTTTGGTATTCCTGCCAGTTCAAGTTTCTTCACATTGAATACTTTTACATTATCTTTACTTTCACACTCTTCAAATATTGAGTCTATTGAAGTGTTATCAAGGTCTATAATGACGCAGTTTTCAATAATTTTGACGGATGGCGGTCCAACTTTAAAGCTCTCAGTTTTTAGTATTGCATCAGTCACTGTGATATTATACGTTTGACTGTCAGTTAAGTTACCGTCAGATACCTTGACAGTGACTTTATGTGTGCCAATGTCATCCTGCGATGGCAACCATAATATTAGACCTATCCATGGTATTACGAACATGCCGTCTGGTTTTTCTGTAAGATAATAACTTATTGTATCATTGTCTGGATCTTCAACTTCTACCCAGTAGAAATAAACATTAAAAGTATCTGCTGTAGTTACAGGTTCTGAAACTATTTTTGGTGGACTATTGGTTGCTTTTACCTCAACAACGAACGATTGGGTGTCATTTAGTAATCCATCACTTACAATAACTCTGACTGAGTTGTTTCCGATATCTTCATATTTGGGAATCCATCTTATGACTCCAGTCGTGTGGTTTATTACCATACCTTGCGGGTGTTCTATGAGCGAGTAATTTAATTTGTCCATGTCAGGGTCTGTTGCATTGACATCGTACCTGTACTCCTTATTTTGGAACGCTTTTGTTATTGGCTCTGTTACTATTCTTGGAGGCTGATTTGGTGGGGTGGTGTTTAGGACCAAGTCTATTCCATACATGACACCTTCTAATATTACACTGGTGTTAGTGCTGTGATACCTATTCCATGCCCTAATGATAACTTCGTCTCCATCGTTTCCATCAAGCGATACAGAATAACTGCCACTGCTTAAATGACCAGTTCTTCCAATAATAAACTCTCCTGTTGTTGTGTCATTAACGCTGAAGAATGTTCCTGCCGGAACCTCTTCACCTTCAGGTGTAAATATTGTTCCACTAATCCCTCTTGGAATCGGAAATGCTTTAGCATTGCATGACAATAATATGGCTGTCACTATTGTGATGATATTCCAAATAATTTGTTTTTCTATATTTTTATGTTTGTGGGTCATGGTACCACACAGCGTTTGGTTCCATTCTGAAGTAGTATCCTCTAATTGGGTCAATGCTTCTGAAGTTTTGGTTGTTCCAGGCAGGCCACCATCCATAGCCAGGGTAATGTACAGTCACTTCAAACTCTCTTGTCTCATAGTTATACCTGTCAATTTCCTGTATGGAATCTGCAGGTACAACATATAGAGGGTTAAATTCTGTATCTTCTCCAAGTGTAAGGTTTACTGGGGTGTACCATCCAGTTACGCTCCACACAGTAGCTAAATCTCTTGTTCTGTTTTCTGTTGGTATCTGCCCTGCAAAACTCAGTGTACAACTATTGTTTGTCTCAAACCAGTATCCCACTAATGGCTCTAACCTTGTGAAGTTTTCATCTGAGGGTGTTGCTGGTTGCCATGTTGAGCCGTTGTAGTTAGTGCGTTCCCATCCATAGGACGAGTTATACCTCCATATAGACCTTACACAGTTTGGAGGATTAACTACTAAGTCATAGCCGTCATTAGTTCCGTTGTAAAGTTCCCACTTTGTTATGTTAAGAGGTATGCTTATAAAATTCCAGTCAGTTACTGAGCTGTTTCTGTAACCAAGCTTTGTGCTATATTTTCCTACAACTTCAAAACTGGTTTTTTCTGCATTACCCCTTACAGCTGCAATCTTGTAATACCTCTGTACTGAGCTGTTAGCACCAGTATCTGTCCAGTTACTACTGATTATGCCTGTTACGTTTGGGTTTTTGCCAAAACCCATTGTGTAGTTACAGCTGATATATATTGTAGCTGTCTGCGTACCAAAGAGGACTCCAGTTTATTATAACGCTGTTTCTGTCACTGTCCATCTTTGCAGTCACATTAGCTGGGCCACGTATGATGGTAAGGTTTCTTGTTTCACTTGTGTTTGAGTTATTAAGAGTGTCCCAGCAACTTATATTCCATACATGTACCCCTTCATCCAATCCTGATATGGTAACATTTGCAGGTGTGTTATTGAACACTGTTATGTTTGTTACATTAACTAACCCATCAATTGTTACGTTACATGTAAAGTTAGTGTCCGCATAGTCAATGATTGTCCAGTTGAGCATTACAGTTGTGTTGGATGTGTTATAGTCTGGTGGAGTCAAGAGCTGTATGGATGGTCCTGTGAGGTCAATCACAATTGTCCTTACTTCGCTTTTGTTTACATTACCAGCTTTATCTGTGCAGTTTATGTACCACTCATGCAAACCTTCACTCATATTGACAATGCTAAAGTTGTTCTGTTGAGATACTGACACATTACTGTCAGTCATGTTTATCTTGTTGTTAAGCACAAAATTGCAACTCTCAACTCCGTAGTTTTCGTATGGTATATAAACAAACGTGATATTCAGGTTTTTGGTATGGTAATTATCATTTGGGCTTATCAGGGTGATATTTGGTTGTAACGTGTCAAGGTAGAATATGCTAAATCCAGAAATATTTGAGTTGTTCTCGTTCTTGAGTATTGTTCCGTTAGGTCCTGTTAGCATTACAACAGCCCTGTAATAGCCATAATCGTAGCTGTCGGTGTTCCATCCCGAGCCTTCTCCAGGACCATTCCATATGTTATGCAGTGTTATTTCGTTACTGCTGTTAATTGTTCTTTGCTTCTTGGTATTTGTGTCATTTACAACAACTTGGCTTATATCTGTCCATTCTCCAGAGTTGTTTGTTTGCACCTTCATGATAAAGTAACCTGAGAGGTTAGTTGAACCAACATTAGTAAGTTTTGAATTTTTTGAGTAGGATTCCGCATCCCCTCTTGTTATATCCATATCGTTATTTGTGTGATTGATTAGGTACCACAGATAGTTTTCGTAAATTGCTTCCCACAATGTTGAGTTGCTTGTTGCATATCCAAAGTCTTCCATAAATACGTAACCAGCTTTGTGCTTTATTATCCTAAGTATTGTCGTACTGCTACTATCTTCAATTGTGTCAACGAGGGTGTATGTAGTTGAACTGTAGATTCCTTCGTCTCCATAAAACTCAAAGTTCCGGACATCGTTTGGTGTTGTTGTTAGTTCATGCGTTTCTATTGGCTCTACTATTGTCTCTCCAGCATTGTCAGTAACGCTTATTCCTGGTAAGAACTGGTCAGGAGTTCCAGTAACCCATTGGGAAATGACAATTCCTCCTCTTGCAACATAGTCCTCAAGCTTATTTCTGAAGGAGTTATTAAGTCCTACAATCGTCTGTTCTGTTGTGTCAAGAGAGTCCTCTCCGAATATCACCATACTGTAGTTGTCAGGTTCAAGGTTTACAACAGTTGAATCAAAGAACGATTCTGTTTTTTCATATTCAGTAACAATGCTTTGTACTGCGTCATAAGAGCCAGCATAGTCTTGCTGATTCGCCACATAAGCTATTCCTTTGTGGAGTCTAAGTCCTGTTTTAAATCCTGTGGCATTCTTTGGACCGTTCTCAAGAGTGTCAAAATACACATAATAGTACCTTGACGAATCTGCCATTGTGGTTCCGTTAAGAATCCATATAAGCTCAACATAAGCATTTGTTGATGCGTTATAATGCGATTTATTCTTAACCTCAACGAAGAAATAGTCTTGGCTTTCGTTGTATGGTTTTACCATGCCTCTCAGGGATGTGACCTCTATTATTCTAATTGAGTTGTTATCAAAGGTTTGCCCAATTATTCCTAATTCATTTGTTAGGACATCTGTGAAGTTTATTGATAACACGACAACGATGTCTGTCCTGTTGTAGTCTGTGCTGTTTATACTGACTGGTATTCGGTAGTTCCATGTGCTGTTCCACCACTCTGCTCCTGCTACGCCGCTTAGGTTTACAACCCTATTTGGACCGTACAGCGCATTTGTTACATTTATGTTGATTGTTGCGTTTGCTTTTATAAAGAAATAATCCTTGCTGCTTGTGTTGGATGTGCCTCCTGTGTTATTAGCCCAAACTGTGAAGTTATACTGTCCTTTCTGCCAAGTATAGCTGAATACTCCTATGAACTGTTCATCGCCTATGCTGGTAAGATTTATCTTTTTTACAGAGCCATCTGGAAGGGTTATGTTTGCTGTTGCAGTATCAATTGCTATGCCACTAGTTATATTAGCTATTATTGTAATGTTTTGGCCGTATCCTGTTGTTATAGGATTCCTTGTTGTCTTAATTATTACTTTGTCCTTAACTGTTATGTTAGTTGTGTTTGATGATGGGTTAGTAAAGCTTATTGTGTAGTTTCCTGGGTGGGACACGTTTATTGAGAAATTTAAAATTCCTAATGTTGCTGATTGTGGCACAACATAGCTTGCTGTTGCATAGCCAGTAGCATTTGTCGTTGAAGTTGTACTTCCTTGGAAAATTAGGCTTTGGTTGAATACCGCTGTGCCATTGTCATAAATAAGACGTGCGGTTATGCTTATTGTCTCTCCTCTGAACGGTTCTGTGTTGTTAAATGTGATGTCATAAACAAAGCTATTTGCTGTGACCATCACATATTTTGTGTCTGAGTCTTCAGTGGCGTTAGGCGAGTTTGCTGTGACGATAATCGGTTGGTTGCCAAGAGTTGCATTTATTGTTGTAGTAATTGTTATGTTATTCCAGAGTTTCTCTTCAGGTACAAGCCTGCTTGCGAATTTCTTAAGGCTGCCTGTTGTGTTAGTCCAGTTGTGTGGCAATGTCCAGTTGAGGGTGACATTGTCAAGGTCTGTTGTTCCTATGTTTTTAGCATAGCTTGTTAGATTTGCTAATCCACTTCCTCTTGTAATATTAGTTGGGTAATCTATGATGTACGCAACCAGAGGCATTATTCTTAGTATGTCATTTTCGTATTCTTCCCAGCTGTGGTTTTCATTTCCTGGATTTGTGTATGACACAGTCACATTTATTGGGTACTCTCCGAAAGGTGTGTCCTGTGTGGTTGTTATGTTAAACACGGCAGTCTCTGTGGCGTATGGTTGTACATTGCCAATTTCACAGTACTGCTTGGATGTTGTTGAACAATTACAGCTCATTCCTGTTATGTTTGGACAGTTAATTGTAACATTGACTTTTGTTAGGTTTTTGCTCCAAGGGTTTGTTATGTTAAATATGTATATCGTGCTAATCTCAGGCGTTATCTCCGAATCATTAAGGTATCCTGTAAAATTGTCTGGAACATGGTGTATTGTGAACTCAATCAAGTTTCTGTTCGGTGGCATTCCGCCATGGAACCAACTTATTGTGACATTGAACTTGTAAGTCCCAGCTGTTGTTGTGGTTATGTTATATCCTGAACTTTCATTGTTGAACTCTGCTTCGCAACTCTGGTTTGAGTTGAGTTGGAAACATTGTTTGGTTTCTGTCTTAAACCACTGTGCTATTTGTCCTGATGGTTCAACAATGTTTAGCGTAATTGTTATGTTTTGTGCCGTTGATAGTCCAGTGTTATTTGCTGTTACATTAACCCATCCTATGTTGTCATACGTTTCATACTCGTTTATGAAACGGGTAAAATTGTTCTCATGTTCCAGTTCTTCAAGTGTTACATTCGGCACAGCTATCCTTATGGTCGTATTGTCATAATATGTTGTTGCATTATAAAGTAGGGTGGCGTTAGTTGTGATGCTGCAGTTAATAACTGTTGTCCCTGTTCCTGTCACGTTCCAGTTAAACTCAGCATATCCGCTTGTGTTTGTGTAATTAACACCTATCAACGTTGTTTTATTCCAGAATCTTACTGGATAGTTAGCCACTGGCAGAGAGTTGTTAGCATCTATTACTCTGCATGCTATTCTTAAGTTTTGGTAAACCCTGTGTTCGCCATTAACAGGGGATATCAAACTTATGTTTGCAAACCCTGTTACGTTCCAATGCAATGTAGATGAGTTGTTGATGTAGCCACTTGTGTCATTTGCGTAGATTGTTGCATTATAGCGTCCTGCTTGCAGGTTGGTATATGTAAGATTGTAATATGAGCTGGAATTTGACATTGTCATGTTTACTGTAGAAGTGTTAGGCATTGTGATAGATACCCACACAGTGTCTACTTGTTTGTTGTCAGTGACTGTTGCTGTTATATTAACTGTTTTACCATAC
>QMZU01000025.1 GCA_003663345.1 Candidatus Aenigmatarchaeota archaeon
CGCTTCAAGGAGCAGTACAGGGCGGAGTACATTCTGGATGTGCTGAGAGACAGGGGTGTGCTTCTGGCTGTGACAACAGCCGATATCTTCGCGGATAAGCTGCACTTCGTTTACGGTCTGGCAGAGTACAGAGGACCAGCGATAGTGAGCACCGCGCGACTGGACCCGCAATTTTACAAAGAAAGTCCAAACTTCCAGTTACTGATGAGCCGTCTGGTCAAGGAGGCGATTCATGAGATAGGTCACATCTTTGGTCTGAGCCACTGCCAGTACCCGGAGTGTGTGATGAGTTATTCAAATAACGTTAAATTCGTGGACAAGAAGAAGAAGTGGTTCTGTGACTCGTGTAAAGTGAAGATGAGCACGGAGGGAATCGACCTATGCTGAAAAAACCTGAAGGAATCTTCTCCGAGTGTGAGGTAATCGTCTGGGGCGAGAAGGAAGCACAGGAAGTGTATAACATAGGCAGTTATGGGAAGCTCAAGGATGACCACCTGGTTCTGAGTCTTGTAGAGGCGCTTTACCTTATGGAGAAAGGAAAACTTGAGGTCAAGGATAAGAGAGGTTCTGTATTCACGAAGGAGAGGTTCTTCAGAAAAGCTGTGAAGGTGGACAGGGAGTTTCCTTTCAAATACGTTGTCTACAGGGATTTGAGAGAGAGAGGATTTCTGGTGAGAACCGGTTTCAAGTTCGGTACACACTTCCGTGTTTATGAGAGGGGTGTAAAGCTGAAGAAAGGTCCAAAATCGGCCAAAGAACACACCAAATGGATAGTCCATGCTGTCCCGGAGAATTACAAGTGTTCGTTCCCTGAGCTCAGCAGGGCTGTGAGGCTAGCACATAACATAAGGGCTAGAATGTTATGGGCTGTTGTGGATGAGGAGGATGATGTAACTTATTATAAAATAGAGAGGATAAAGCCGTGATTGTATGAAACTGGAAGATTTGAGTGTTGGAAGTATCTCAAAGGTTGGGGAAACCTTTGAGGTGGATGAGAAGGTATCAGACTTTGTAGGCAGGGTGAAGGAGAAGAATCTGGATGCTGCGGCTGTTTTTGATGGAAGTGACTACAAAGGTATTGTTACTCACCAGATGATTGCGGAGAGAAATATCCCATTGAACACCAAACTATCCAAAGTGGTTCTCAGAACACCTCTCATTGAGGAGAATCTTTCAGTGATGGATGTAGCGGAACTGATGGTTAAATCCGGTGTAAATGCGTTACCGGTATTTATAAACGGGTTTGAAGGACTAATTACGGATAGAAACATCATATCTGCTCTGACGAAAGTCGGTGGGTTGAGAGAATGGAGTGCGGAGGATGTTGCATCAGAGCCGATTCTGATAAACATGAATGATGACATAGGCAAGGCGAGGAACCTTATGAGGGAGAAGAACGTGAGCAGACTTCCGGTGGTTGACGATGAGGGGAAATTGGTGGGGATGGTCGACTCGATGATATTGGTAAAACATATCCCTCCAAAGGAAGGTATCACCAGAGGTGACGCAGGTGGCGATACTGTTCCTGTCTATGATATACCTGCTTCGGCAATAATGGATGATAATCCAGCGATAGTTGAAAACAACACCCCGCTGAATGAGGTCGTGGAACTCATGAGCAAACATCCAACAGCTTCGGTTGTGGTTACATTGGATGGTGGTCCTGTTGGAATCATCACACCCAAAGACATCATCGAACTCATAGCATCTCGAAAGAAAGAGGAGGGTGTCTATGTTCAGATAACCGATATGCCGGAACTGGATGAGTTCACACTGGAGAAGATGTACGAAATCATAGAGACGGGTGTGCAGAAGGTCGGAAGGGTTTACGGAAGTGCTGAATATCTATTTGTCCATATAAAGGAGCACCAGAAGGAAGGGGCAAAAACAAAATACTCAGTGAGGGTCAGGTTCATGACACCTGTGGGGATGTTCATCAGTCGCGGTATGAGCTGGGATATTCTGGAGGCTGTGGGTGATGCTCTGGATAGACTAGAGAGGATTGTCATTGAGAGTCATAAGAAGTTTCTGGATTCTCGAAAGAAAGGTAAAATTTAGATTTTCATCTTCCCTTCCTTCAGCTCTCTTATAACATCCACAAGTGTGTCCACCTTAACCCTTATCTGGTTCGTGGTATCCCTGTCCCTGATCGTAACGGTGTTGTCCTCAAGTGTCTGGTAATCAACTGTTATACAGAAAGACGTTCCGTTCTCATCCTGGCGGGCGTATCTCCTGCCTATTGACCCGCTCTCATCATAAACACAGTCGTAATATTTCCTGAGCATCTGGAATATCTCCCACGCCTTCTCGGGCAAACCCTCTTTTTTCACGATAGGGAAAACTGCGCAATCATACGGTGCTATCAATTTCGGTATAGCGAGATATGTTCTGTCATTTGTTCTCAGGGATAATTCCAGTATCGCGTAAACTGTTCGGTCAACACCGAAACTTATCTCCACAACATGTGGGACGAATTTCTCCCCATCCACATAGACCTCATGGTTCTTTCCGCTCACCTTCTGATGTCCGCCCAAATCGTGATCTGTCCTGTAGTGAAGACCCGCCACTTCTCCGAAACCCCCGTACGTTTCAACCTTAAGTTGTATATCCCAGTGGTATTTGTTGTAAAATGCCTTCTCCTCATCCGCCAGTTGGTAAAACCTGAAGACCTCCTTCGGAAGGCCGAGAACATCAAGAAAGAACTGTTGAATCTTCGCCATGTAATATAGATAAAATTTCGGAAGGCCGAATTTTCTCGAGGCTTCTCTGCACGTGACCTCTTCCACTTTACCGCTCTTCCTGTTGGAAACCGGAAGGAGCCTTACTTTATACTCTTTAACCGAATCGAAATCAGGATGTTCATCTATCTTCTTCGGATTAAAGAATATCTGAAGCTCCGCCTGGGTGAACTCCCGGGTTCTGTAAACCCCCTGCCTCGGGCTTATCTCGTTCCTGTACGCTTTACCTATTATCGCGAGTCCGAGCGGAAGTGATTTCCTCGTTGCCTGGAACTCGCGGAGAAAGTTTATGTATGCACCCTGAGCTGTTTCGGGTCTGAGATAAGCGGGTGTTCCTGAATATGGTCCAACCTTTAACGGAAACATAAGGTTCAGAACCCCAACCTCTTTCAGTTCACCTCCACAGTTCGGACACCTTATTTTGTACTTTTTTATGGTTTCCGTCAGCTCTTCAGCAGTCATCCCCTCGAACTGCTCACCCAGTTCGTTCTCCAGTATATGGTCCGCCCTCTCGATCAAACCGCAGGATGAACATTCCGTAATGGGATCTGTGAAGGATTCAACATGCCCTGAAGCTATCAGAACACTCTCCGGAAGGATATCGGTACTCTCGATCTCGTAGAAATTGGGGTCAAGGCCAAGAAAGTATTTTCTCCAGAGGTTCTCGAACTTCCTTTTAAGAAGTGTGCCGAGGTGTCCGTAATCATAAAACCCCGATAAACCTCCGTATATCTCAGCGCTCTGCCATATGAAACCCTTTCTCTTGGATATATCCTCGAGGATTTCCGGCTTTGTCCTTTTTGACATAAGACCACTTCAAGATATTAAAACCTTCAATCAATATAAAAGTTATGATAAAGGTTACATTGATAATCCCTGTTTCCATGCATGAACCGCTCGAGACTGTAAAATCCTCTCTTTTGAATTTAAAGAAGTTAAAGGTCCCAAATGCTGTAAATTTGGAATTTCTGTATGTGATTGATATTAATAACGGTGATGAAAGAAAAGAATATCTTAAAAGAAATGGTGCCGGGGTGATTGAAAATCCGCCTAAAAGCGGGAAAGCACGGACCCTTAATAAAGCGATTCATCTAACAGATTCAGATTATATTGGAATACTGGATATAGATGCAAGACCTGATAGAAATTTCATTATTGAATCCCTCAGAATTCTAGAGGAGAATCCTGAATTATTCGGTGTGAGTTACAGAAGATATCCAACAAACAGGTATCTTAACAGGTTCACGAATGCCCTTTCGATGGAGTATATTTTTGTGGAACACACACAAAGGTTCTTTCACTTATTCAGTGGTTTCCACCTCTTCAACGGTCCGATGGGACTCTTTCGGGGAGAGATGTTGAAAAAAATAAATTTTAAGGGAGACGTTATATGTGAGGACCTGGACTTCCTTGAAAGGGCTACTCTTAAAGGATACAGAATTTACCTCACGGGGAAAACGGGTATCGGTGAGGAGATTCCCCACAATATTTATGACTATTACAATCAGAAGGTCAGGTGGCTGTACGGAGCGCTCACGAGCCTCAGAAACAAACTTCCGCTCTTTATCAGATCCAATATCTCCTGGAGGGTGAAGCTATCCTGGATACTGATACTGGCCAGTCCCTTTTTCGGATTCATCTATTCCCCATTGATACTTCTGTATTTACCGGTAATATTCAGGAGAGCAAAATGTCTGGAGGATGTTATTTTGAATGTGTTCGGTGGTATATTCCTATCTTTGTTTATTCCCTACTGTGGTCTGGTCGCAATGTTGAGGTTTCTGAGCGGAAAGAGAATCGAATGGAAGGGATTGAGAAGAGGAAAGGAGATATAAAGGATTTAAAACTCTGAGGCTTCTAATAAAGACTATGAAGGTGGCCGTATTCAGCGATACGTATGAACCCCAGGTAAATGGTGTAGTCAACTGCATAAACATGCTGAATAATGAATTTCGGAAAGATGGTATAGAAACAATGATAGTGGCGCCAACGGGTACGGGAAATAAGTTCACGTCACTGACACTTCCTTTTTACAAGGAGTTTGAGGTGGCGCCTCTCCCCTATCACAAATCACTGAAGCTTTTGAAGGGATTCAAACCCGATATCATCCATTCCCATACGCAGTTCAACATGGGGGTTGCCGCACTGATGGCAAGAAAGGTTCTGAAGGTTCCTGTGGTAACGACCTTTCACACACTCATACCTGATTATTTCGGATATTATTTCTTTGAGAGCGAAGTTGTGAAGGAGCTCCTGTGGAAATACTTTGTGAAATACTTCAAGCACTGTGATGCCATCACAACACCGAACCAGGAGATAAAGGATGAGATAAGAAAGAGGCTGAACAGGGAGGTGTATCTGATAAGGAATGGTGTGGATGTGAACAAGTTTCATCCAAAGAGAAGGTCGCGCATTTATGAGAGTTATGGGATAAAGGATGAGAAGGTTGTTCTCCATGTTGGCAGGTTGAGCAAGGAGAGGAGCCTTGATGAACTGATAGAGGCATTCAAGGATATTCTTAATGAAAGGGATGATGTGAGGCTGGTAATCGTTGGGCGGGGTCCGGCAGAAAGAAAACTCAAAAGAATGGCAAGAGGGTACAGAGATAAAATAATCTTCACCGGGTTCGTGTCTGATGAGGTCCTTCCCCAGATATATGCCAGCGCGTACCTTTTCGTGACCCCCTCAAAAACAGATGTTTATCCACTTGCGCTGCTGGAGGCGTATGCCTCCGGATTACCGGTGGTTGGAAGTGAGATGGGTGGTGTGGGTCATCTCATAAATAAAAAGACCGGTTTCAAGTTCTCCAGCACCGGTGAGATGAAGGAGCGGATTATCCATCTCTTGGATGATGAAAATGTCAGGAAAAAATTATCAGGGAACGCGAGAAAGTTCGCTGAAACAAAATCCTGGGAGCATGTATCAAAAGAGTTTGTTGATCTGTATGAAAGAACAATAGAGGGATTCAATGAAAGTCAATATATTCAATGAGGCATATGGCACGAAGGGAGGGGGGCCAAAGGCTTATTGCGACACAATAGCGAGGGAGTTGAAAGAGAAGGATGTGGATATTGTATTCAATGAGTTGAGGGACAGATCTGATATAACCCATTTCAATTTTTACGGACCAAGGGCTTTCTTAAAACTCAAACTCACCTCAAAACCAACCATCGGGAGTACTCACTACACAGAAGAGGAGTTCGGTGAAACCTTCGGGGGAGGTGCTTTTGTCAGCAGTGCCATGTGGAAATTCGTGAAGTACATGTACAGAAATATGGACGCACTGATCTCTCCAAGCCATTACACAAAATCTCTTATAAGGAGGTATGGAATCCGAAGACCAACAGCCGTAATAACCAACGGCATTGAACCTCAAAAATTCAAACGTGATATGAGTGCCAGGGAGAGGTTCAGAGAAAGGTTCAACATAGGTGATGATATTCTCATCTATTCGGTCGGATACTGCATACCCAGAAAGGGAATATTCACCATGCTGCGTCTGGCGCGGAGATTGAAGGAGTACAGATTCGCATGGGTTGGAAGATTCTTCAAAGGCGGTAAGGACGAGGTCAGAATCAGGAAGGCGATAGAAAGGGCGCCGCGGAATTTTCTCCATACAGGTTTCGTGGAGAGCATAACAGAGGCACACTCCGGAGGGGATATCTTTCTCTTTGCCAGCCACGCTGAAAACCAGGGCATAGTTATCCTCGAAGCAGCAGCCACAGGAAATCCTGTGATAGTAAGGGACCTGCCTGTGTATGATGGATGGTTGAAGAATGGCTGGAACTGTATAAAATGCAGGAATTTAGGTGAATTTGAAGAGGCGGTGAGGAATGTGGCTGAGGATGAGAACCTCAGAAAAAGATTGGTCAGAAACGGAAGAAAACTTGCAGAGGAGCACGATATAAGAAAAAACATAAAATACCTGATAAAGGCATATGAATGCACCATAAATGGGGAGCTGGACGAGGTTGATCACATATCCAGTTACAGAACTCTCAAATATTAAAAGTATGGGTAGAAAATAATTAAGTGGTCTGGATGTACAGGTTAACAGAAGAAGGGAGGAATTATCTTGAGAAGGGTCTTCCTGAGAGAAGGTTAGTGGAAATTGCTGGAAAGGAAGCTCCTGTGGAAGAGGTACGTGAGAAGATAGAGAATTTTGATATAGCTGTGAACTGGGCCAAGAAACGTGGGTGGATAGAGATAAAGAACGGTAAGATAATCGTTAAATCCAGGGGGGTGGTTCCTGAAGAGAAGGCGCTGCGACTTCTGGCTGAGGGCAAATCTGTTGAGGAGGATGTTCTCAGGGTTCTGATGAAAAGGAAATTGGTCGAGAAGGTGAAGGAGGATATTGTCGAGAGGGCAAAGAAACAGTTGAAAGGTGAGGTAACCTCCCTGACACCGGAACTGATAAAAACCGGTCTGTGGAGAGATGCACGTTTCAAGAGATACGACCCTGAGAAGAAAGGGAAGGTTGTGCATCCGGGAAAGAGGCACATACTCTCGTACTTTACTGAAAAGATAAGGAGGATATTTCTGGATCTCGGTTTCGAGGAGAGAAAAGGACCGTTTGTGGAGAGCAGCTTCTGGAATTTCGATGCACTTTACCAGCCGCAGGACCACCCGGCGCGGGACCTTGCCGATACCTTTTACATGAGTGTTCCGAAAAGAACATCTCTGCCTGAAAGGAAGATAGTGGAAGCTGTTAAGAGAATGCATGAGAAGGGTGATTCAGAGTCGAGTGGCTGGGGTTATAAATGGAGTGAGGATTTCGCAAGGAGGGCCGTGTTGAGGACCCATACCACAGCTGTTTCCGCAAGGTCGCTGGTTGGCATAACACCGCCCGCCAAAGTTTTCACCATCGACAGGGTCTTCAGGAACGAAACCATAGATTATTCTCATCTCCCGGAGTTCACGCAGGTGGAGGGGATAGTTATTGATGAGAGTGTTACTTTCAGAGACCTCCTTGGATATCTCAAAGAGTTCTATCAGCGCCTGGGTTTTGAAAGGGTGAGGTTCAGACCGGCATATTTCCCATACACCGAGATGTCGGTTGAGCCAGAGGTGTACTTTGAAGAGAAGGGTGAGTGGCTGGAGCTTGGTGGTGCGGGTATATTCAGACCAGAGGTAACGAGACCATTAGGTGTAGATGTACCTGTCCTCGCATGGGGTCTCGGACTTGAGAGGCCCATAATGCTTGCTCTGGGACTGAAGGATTTGAGAAACTTTTACTACTCGAATGACCTGGGGTTCTTGAGAAGTGTTGAGGTGAAGGTCTGATGGCTGTTGTGGAGTTCATGAAGAAGGACCTTGAGAGGATAGTTGGAAGAAGGCTCACAGATAAAGAGTACAGAGATGTCATACCGATGATAGGCGCACCGCTTGAGAGGATTGACAAGGATAGGGTGGAGTATGAGGTTTTCCCTGACAGGCCTGATATGCTGAGTATTGAAGGTTTTGGAAGGGCTCTGAGGAGTTTTCTCGGTGTAGAAAAAGGTTTGCGAAGATATTCTGTTAAAGAGGGGGAAATAAAGGTAAGGGTTGAGAAGAGTGTTAAGGTTGTGAGACCATACATTTCTTGTGCTGTTCTGAGGAATGTGAGAATCAATGAGGATGTTCTGAGATCGCTGATGCAGGTCCAGGAGAAATTACATGAAACATTCGGAAGGAAGAGAAAGAAGATAGCGATAGGTATTCATGACCTTGACAAGGTGGAACCG
>QMZU01000026.1 GCA_003663345.1 Candidatus Aenigmatarchaeota archaeon
GTCTTGGAAGGTCCTCTGTGGTTCCACCCAGAGTGTGAGAAGCAAAGCGGACTACTTCGTTACCATCAAACCCGGTCACCTCCCAAACATGGAACTTGCGAAGGAGATAAAAAGAAAGATAATGGAGAAGGCACTTCCACTTGACAAGGAAATAATAAATGAGATACCTCTGGACGAGTTTCAGCGGCTGATTCCCGGAAACGGTATAATATTCGACTAATCCTCAAAATACCAGCTGAGGGTTTTTGATATCCTCTTCTTATCTTTTTTCAGGAACTCGTCCATAACGTTAACGATATCTCCGTGAACCCTCTCTATCTCCTGCTCACCATCTATCTCAAAAACATTCGGGAACTCCTTCTTTATTTTCTGATAATTCATCCATGTCTTCTCGAGCTTCTCTTTCTCTTCGAATAACTGGAACCCGAACCTGTTCTTGCCTATCCTCTCAAGGCACACTTGCGGACTCACTCTGAGAAGGAAAGTTATATCAGGAAGTATGAACCTTTCATTTATCTTCTTTATCCATTCCATATCGAGGTCTATCCCACCAAAAGCCATGGAGGAGAACATGTACCTGTCACTTATCACGATATACCCTTTCTTTATCGCGGGTATGATCTCCTTCTCCAGGTGATGTGCTCTGTCAGCTGCGAACAGAAGCTGTAAACACTCCTGACCGGTCTTCCACTCGTGGGTGAGCTGCCCCCTTATCAACCCACCTATCAGGTTGTTGGTGGGCTCTTTGGTCTCAAGAACAAGATACCCTCTCTCCTTCAGGTAACCGGAAAGGAGCTTCACCTGAGTTGTCGAACCAGAACCATCAAGACCTTCGAAGACCACGAAAAGACCCGGATATCTCTCCATCCACCCCACCAAGAATAATTCTCATTTTCGGAATAAATAATTAACCTCTAATGGTGGAAATAAATTTTGTATTCAAGTCCATTCTTTTCACAGAATATCTTTATATCCTTTTCAACCCCTCTCCAGTAATCATTCCTTGTAAAGTAAATCCTTTCGTACTTCTCGAGAAGATGTGGATGACGTGATTTCAGCCATGATTTTATATATGGCCAGTTATCACCCTTAACATTCAGGTTCTCAAACCAGAACTCATCCACAAAATCCTTTGTTCTGCTTATAATCTCTTTCCAATCCGTCACCTCCGGAAGTATCGGTGAGATGAAGAGAAAATTCCTCAATCCTGATTCCTTCAACATTCGGAGTGCATCCACTCTCCTCTCAACAGTGGGTGCTCCTATCTCAACCTCCCTTCTGATATTTTCATCCATAACAGAAACAGAGAAACCAACCGTACACCTCCTGAACCTCTTCAAGATATCAACATCCCTCAGTACCAGATCCGATTTTGTCAAAACACAGAGGTCCGGCTGGAAGGATACAAGTTTCTCCAGTATCTTTCTCGTTATCTCATACTTCATTTCAAGAGGCTGATAAGGGTCAGTCACAGATGATAATAGTATACTTCCTCCCTTCCATTTTTCAGGAACGAGTTCCGGTCCATTGACCTTGACATCCACAAACCTGCCCCACAACTCTTTGTGGTCGGTAAACCGCTTCATGAACCTCGCATAACAGTACACGCATCCGTGCATACATCCTGTGTAAGGATTGATGACAAAGTCCGAACCCGGAATGGCGCTTTTGACCATTATCGACTTTGCCTTAATCTCTCTTATTTTCATATAAAACAACCTATCAGAAATCGCTCAATCTTCTCTGCGCCTCAATGCCCCTCAACCTCTTCTTCATGTGCTCAAATACCGGTGTGAGTATATATCCTCTTTCCAGATCACCCAGAACAGCACATCTCTCCGGCTTTACCCAGCAGTAATACGCTATATATGCACAGAAAACCGCATCCAGCAAATCCTCAAAATCCTTCAGTTCCCGGTTCCTCAAATCTCTGACATTTCTTTCGGTGATCTCCTCCGGCAGAGTCAGAGATGGTTCAGCATTTCCCAGAGACTTCAGATAATTCTGATACCTTTCGAACTCCCTCCACCTGAACTCATAATCCCTCTTCGGTTTGGACTTGTATTGAATAATTCTGTCAAGGTTGAAGAGAACGACCATTGAAGGATGAGGGTAAACCTCGAAGAATGCCCGGGTTTCCTCAAACCTCTCTATGTAAGGATTATGAACAAAACCAATACCTTCAATGAGCTTTGCTATCTCCTCACCCCGAACCTTTCCGGACCACTGGCTCAACCTCTTTCTATTCGCGGGATGCGCTCCTGCATTGTACCCCCTGAAGAGCAAACCCACCAACTTCTCGGCATCTCTTCTTCCTCTCTCGTTTGGAACCACCAGCGGCGCATCCACCGCTATCAGTGCGCTCTCATCTCCAACATATCTCTTTATGAAATCGATTATCTCCTCATCCGAGAAGAGAACCTTCCCTGAGAGAAATCTACCACCTTTCCTATCACCCTCTATGACAGCAACACCCGAACCGTTTTTATCAGACCACGCCAGGTCAACCCCCACAAAGAGCATGATTAATTGATTATTTCCAAAATATTTTAAGGTTCTTTCTAAAACGATAACTTTAAATATCAATTGATATTTTATATTATCATATGAGAAGAAGTAATATCAAAAAAATTTTAAAGGAGTATTTTTTTATGTATCCAACAGATAGACTCAGAGTTCGGCAGATTGAGAGAAAACTGAATATCCCCTTACCGTCTGTTATCAGATACTGCAAAGAGCTGGAGAAGGATGGAATCCTGACATCCATGGAAATAGGAGGTGTGACCTTTTACACGGCAAACAGAGGCGATAAAAAATTCCTCTTGGAAAAAAGACTTTTTAACATCAAAAGTATATATCAGACCGGTCTGGTGGATTACCTCAGAGAAAAGATGCACAACCCAACCATAATCCTTTTTGGTTCTTACTCCAGAGGAGAGGACACTGAAGATAGTGATATCGATTTGTACGTGGAAACAACATTGAAAGAACACCCTTCACTCCAGAAATATGAAAAAATGCTTGGAAGAAGAATACAGCTTTTAATTCATAGAAATATAAAGGAGATACCAAACCCATACCTTTCCAATAATATAATAAACGGCATAACATTGAACGGTTTTATCAGGGTGTTTGAATGAGAGAGGCTTCATGGAAGGACTGTTTGGAAAAGAATTCCTCAATGAGGATTTCTCCTGACATAGAAAGAGCAAAATCACTTATTGAAACATCCGAGGAAAGAATCAGCATCGTGGGCGAAATCGATGAAAGAAATGCAAATTTCATCTTCGAGGATTATTATTCATCGTTACTCGAAATTCTTCATGCACTGGTTCTCCTCAATGGTTATAAGGTCACGAACCATATCTGTCTGGGTTACTATCTGAGAGATATTCTCAAAAGGGAGGATCTTTTCATAATTTTTGATGACTTGAGATACAAGAGAAATTCGCTCACATACTATGGGAGAAGAATGGATTTTGGGACAGCAATGGAGTCTATCGAGAAATCCAAGATGTTGATAAGAGAAGTGAAAAAATTTGTAGACATAGCACTTCGTAGAAAGAGTTAAATAGGTTCCTAAAGATGATTTCAAGGGTGTCTGTATGGAGTACCAAGAGATGCTGAAAAGGGCGATGGAGAAGATAAACAAAGAGAGGTTTGACCGCTCAAGGTTCGAGGTCCCTGAGCCGGATGTCACCTTCCAGGGGAACAGAACAATCCTTGTGAACTTCGGTGATATAGCCAAAGCGCTCAGGAGGAGCGAGAGCCATTTTATGAAATTCCTTCTGAGGGAACTGGCTGTCCCCGGGAACAGGGACGGTAAAAGGGCGATATTCCTCGGGAGGTTCAACAAAAATTACATAAAGAGCAAGGTGGAGAAGTACATGGAGAGCTATGTTCTCTGTCCGGTCTGTGGCAAACCGGACACCAACCTTGTTGAGGAAGAGGGGATAGTCAAGATAAAGTGTGAGGCCTGCGGTACCAAGGTCGCTGCCAGGCGCATAAAATAACTTATACCATTCTTCACAAAACTAATTATGTTCAACTTCAAACTCACATCTGTTGAGAAGGATTTGGTTCTGACTGTCTGTGATTCTGAGCTGATCGATAAGGTCTTTGAGGAGGGTGAGCTGATGCTCGAGGTTAGGGCAAATTTCTATGGTTCGGATACCTGTGATGAGAGAAAACTCCGTGAGATGTGCAGAGATGCGACGATAATAAATGCCGTTGGCGAGAAATGTATATCTGTGCTGATTGAAGAGGGTATGATCGATGAGGATAAAATACTGAGGATAGGTGGTGTGCCACATGCGCAGATGGTTCTCCTTTAAGAAGGGTCAGTTCTTCATAATCTCCACAATACTGATAGTTGCTGCTCTTATAAGCATAGAGGGTTACTTCTCAGGGTACACGGAAATAGACCCACTTTCCACGGTCGATGTCTCGGACCAGTACATATTCTGGAACGTGGATGACCAGTTAAGGGAAACGGTTTCCAATTATAACTGCCCTGAACTCACCACAATTGCCAAAGAGTACGAATACTTCGTGGAGAGCGAGCTGAAGAGAGGAGGCTATGACCTGAATATCCACTTCACCAGAATCTGCCCCAAACCGACAGAAGGATATATCCTTCTCATAACCGACAGGACCTTCCTGAACAAATCCTTCAGCTACTCGTGACGTAGTAATACTGGCCCTTCTCCTTCTGTTCTCTGTCCTTCACCGATCCGGGTTTGTTCGCCCTCGGTCTGCCGCTCTGCGGGTCCCTTCTGAATGTGATGTTAACATCCTTAAGGAAGATGTTGAAGGATTCCTCAAGCTCCCGGGGCGAGAGGGCCTTTCCTCTCTTTCCAGGTTCTCCTACGAAGACCATCCCCCTGTTGGAGATGTGGTCCAGAAATAATATGTCGTGATCTATCACCAGTGCTTGTGTCTCCCTCTGTGACACAACTCTCTGAATGGTCTTGGCAACCTCCAGCCTCTGCTCCACATCCAGATGTGCCGAAGGCTCATCCAGAAGATACAGATCCGCTTCCCTTGAGAGGCAGAGCGCTATGGCTACCCTCTGCAGCTCACCACCACTCAGATTCCTGACCCTGTTCTCGAGGAGCCGCTCCAGCTGGAGAGGTTTGATTATGGTGTGCATGTAATCCGTGGAGTAGGGGTTGCTCACAACGCTTCCCAACAGCTCCAGAACCGTGCCTTCAAAATTACTCTCTATGTACTGGGGTTTGTAGGATATCTTCACCTCCCTCTCAACCCCTCCCTTATCAGGCTTCACCAATCCCGCGAGAATCTTGGCAAAGGTTGTCTTACCAAGAGCGTTCGCACCGAAGACACCGAGTATCTCACCCGAGATTATCTCACCTTCCTCGACCAGAAGCTTAAACCCGTCCAATTTCTTCTCTATCTCCGTGAAACCCAGGAACCTCTGAAGGGACCTCTCATCAGCCGGTGCGAGAACTTCGAACCTTATTGGCTCCGGTCTTATCCTAACATTATCCTCCTTTATATAACCATCCAGAAAGGTGTTTATTCCCACACCAACAGCATACGGTTTGCTTACAACCCCGTAAACCCCCGGAACCCCGTAGAAGATATGAATCCTGTCTGCGAGAAAGTCCAGAGTTGCAAGGTCATGGTCCACGACCATCACACATCTCTCTCCCGATACCTCCCTTATCAGTTTCCCCATTTCAATCCTCTGGCTCACGTCCAGATAGGATGATGGCTCATCTATGTAATAGATATCTGCATCCTTGGAAAGAGCAGCTGTGACCGCAACCCTCTGTAGCTCCCCGCCACTCAGTTTTCCCACTTCCCTCTCGAGCGTATGTCCTATTCCCAACCTTTTCACAATCTCCTCCATCACACCCCTTTCATCGACCTTCTCCAGAAGCTCCCTCACGGTTCCCTTGAAAAGTCGGGGTATCATCTCAACACTCTGGGGTTTGTAAACACTCCTCTTCTCCTCCATCTCATGAAAATACCTCTGCAGCTCCGAACCCCGGAACTGATGCGAGAGCTCTTCAGGTGTCGCCTCCTTTCCCGGCTCTCCCAGATTCGGTTTCAGCTCTCCTGAAAGGATTTTGAGGGACGTGCTCTTTCCCACCCCATTGGGTCCAAGCAAACCAACCACAACACCCTTCTCTGGAAGGGGTAACCTGTATAAGAGAAAACCGTTCTCGCTGAACCTGTGGATTGGTTTCTCCTTCAGCTGCTCAGGTGTTCTCACGATACTTATAGCTCCAAAGGGGCATGCTTTCACGCACAGCTTGCACGCTATACACAGGTCCTCATTTATCACAGCTTTATCCTTCAGAACTATGCACTCCTCACCCTTCCTGTTCACAGGGCATGCTCTCCCGCATTCAAAGTTACACTTCTCCGGTTTGCACCTCTCCTTGTCAACAACAGCTATCCTCATAACCTCACTCAAAGACCACTTTGACACCTTCACCCGACAATTTCCCCAGAACCTCTTCCAGCTCCCCCCTGCTGACCTTCATCCTTTTTCTATCCTTCCCCCGGAGAATGACTTTATAATAACTTCCATCCTTGGTGAAGACGCGATTGACACCAATAATCATATCAGGTGGGACCAGTTCCTTCACGTAATCTTCCAGAGAATCCTTTACCTCAAAGACCTGGATCCCTTTCTGGAACTTCTTTGATAACTCCTTCACAACAGAACCGCCCTTGCCAACCACCTTCCTTGCATCCCCCTTTCCGGTGAGTATTATTATTCTCTTGGTTGTTTCATACGATTTTATGAAGGTCGCATCTTTAAGGGATTTGAACCTCTTCTCAAGTCTGTTCAGAACCCTGCTTACCTTTACATCCATCTCCGATATCTCTCCGCTATCCACCTTCCTCTGACAGGCGCTGCAGAGTATATCGTTCTCCAGACAGATTCTGTCTATAGGTGTCTTCACCATGAGAATCACTACCCTTATTTTAAATTTTAAATTTATAACTCTTGCCGGGAAAGATTAACCATGCAGATAGGATTGGTGGGCGCGCCCAACTCGGGCAAGAGCACCTTCTTCAAGGCAGCGACCCTCGCGGATGTTGAGATTGCCGATTACCCCTTCACAACGATAAAGGCGAATCAGGGTGTTGCATACGTCACCTCACCCTGTCCCTGCCAGGAGCTCGGAAAACCCTGCAATCCACAGAACTCCGGCTGTGTTAATGGCATAAGACTGGTTCCTGTGAAACTTCTGGATGTTGCAGGTCTGGTTCCTGGGGCGCATGAGGGCAAGGGTCTTGGAAACCAGTTCCTGGATGACCTGAGGCAGGCCTCGGTCCTTGTCCACATTCTGGATGCGAGCGGCCGGACAAACGAGAAGGGCGAGAAGGTCAGCGGATACGACCCACAGAAGACCGTATCGTTCCTCGAGGAGGAGCTGGACCTCTGGTACCTGAATATATTCAAGAGAGAGTGGGCCAGCATGGCAAAGCAGATAGAGATATCGCAACTCGATTTTGAGAAGCAGATTCTTGAGAGGTTCTCAGGACTGGGGATAAGAAGGGAGCACATCATGAGCGCTGTGAGAGACGCGGATGTTGACCCGAAAAAACCAACCACATGGAAAAATGATGATATCCTGAGGTTCGTCTCGTCCCTGAGGAGAAGCTCGAAACCGATAATAATCGCTGCCAACAAGATGGACCTCCCGGAAGCAAGGGAGAATATCAAAAGGATTCCCGGCGCTGTCCCCTGCTCAGCCGAGGCAGAACTGACCCTGAGAATCGCTGCTGAAAAGGGCTACATTGAATACATACCCGGCTCATCCGATTTCAAATACCTGAAGGAGATGGATGAGAAGCAGAAAAAGGCACTGGAATTCATAAAGGCCCTGTTAAACGAATTCGGTTCAACCGGTGTCCAGAAAATCCTCAACAAAGCCGTCTTCGAAATCCTTGGGCACATAGTCGTTTACCCTGTGGAGGATGAGCTTCACTGGACCGACAAGAGCGGAAATGTCCTCCCGGACGCGCTACTGGTCCCGAAAGGAACAACGGCCAGAGACCTCGCCTTTATGATTCACACTGACATCGGGAA